>NZ_DAXETW010000025.1:0-30876 GCF_051155795.1 Longibacter sp. | reverse complement strand
GGGGACGGACCGCTGCATCAGATGTACGGGGACGTATGGGAATGGACACAGAGCCACTACTCCCCGTACCCAGGCTACGAACCGCTCCCCGGGGCCCTTGGTGAGTACAACGGTAAGTTTATGTGCGGGCAGTTCGTCCTGCGCGGTGGGTCCTGTGCCACGTCGAAGTCCCACATTCGGCCGACGTACCGAAACTTCTTCCATCCGGATGAGGCCTGGCAGTTCATGGGCCTGCGCCTTGCGCGCAACGTGTGACCTGAGGCGCCGGCGACGGCATGCGCGCTCGCCGGGCACCGCCTCGAGACGGTCATTGCCTTCTCTTCTTTCAACCCGACGGCATGAGCTCGACTGACACCCTCCCTCTCATCGACTGCCATCCATCCACCGGTTCCTTTCGGGATGACGTTGTTTCCGGTCTCGCGCGCGACAGGAAGCAGATCCCGTCGAAGTACCTCTATGATGCGCGCGGATCGAAGCTCTTCGACCGGATTACCGGATTGGAGGAGTACTATCCGACCCGGACGGAAGCGTCCATCATGCGTGCCGAGATCGATGCCATCGCGTCCGCGGTCGGAGACGACGCGTTACTGGTGGAATACGGAAGTGGGAGCAGCGACAAGACGACCATTCTCCTCGACCGACTGGCGGACGACCTCGTGGGCTATGTCCCGGTCGACATATCGCGGGATCATCTGCTGGAGGCTGCGGCCGGCATCGACGCCGGCTACCCCTCGCTCGAAGTGCGGCCCGTCTGCGCAGACTACACGTCGTCCTTTCCGCTTCCCGACCTTGTCGAGGAAGCGATGCGGACGGTCGTCTACTTTCCTGGCTCCACCATCGGCAATTTCGAAGAGGGCGATGCGGTGGCGTTTCTCCGCCGCATGGCACGGACAGCCGGTCCCGGCGGCGGATTGTTGATCGGCGTCGACCTGCGGAAAGACCCCGCCATCCTGCGCGCAGCCTACAATGATCGCGAGGGCGTAACGGCAGAGTTTAACCTGAATCTGCTTCGCCGGATGAACCGCGAGCTGGATGCTACTTTCGACCTGGACGCGTTCCGCCATGAAGCCGTCTGGCAACCCGATGCTGGCTGCATCGAAATGCACCTCGTCAGCCAGACGTCGCAACACGTTGTTGTCGGGGATCAGATGTTTTCGTTTGATGAGGGTGAGTCCATTCACACCGAGTACTCGTTCAAGTTCACGTCCGACCAGTTCGCGAGGATGGCCGCCGAGGCCGGTTTCCGAATCGAAGATGTCTGGACCGATGACCAGGACCTTTTCAGTATCCAGTACGCAACGGTTGCAGCGTGGTAAGGGGGCGAACGAGCGGAAAGAACGGGGCTCACGGAGAGGGGCCCGTTACGTTCGGGACACGATTCTGAGGAACGACGTCATGGGCAATCGTTTCGTGACGACAGGAGGCAACCATCCCTGTTCGGGTTCTCTTGAGCAATCGAGACGCAGATCATGGCTTACGAATTCTTCCTCGGCATCGACGTAGCAGACGAACAAGCCGATGAGCCGGGGACGGTATCCCTTGCGCTGATCGAAAAGTCGCAGGAGAACGCCAATGAGGCGTCAATCTACCGTCTGGACTCGATGGAGGCGTATGACGGGGAGACCGATCCGGATGACATCGCAGACCACGTGCAGGGATTGCTGGCCTCGTCGCCGTACACCGCTCGGACGGGTCTCTTTGTGAACCGCGAATCGCAGCGAGGGCAAGCCGTGTACGATGCGCTCGAGGAGCGGGGGCTGCCCGTGCGGGCCGTCACGCTCACGGATGACCGTCATGCCGCTCCCCCGACGCTGGAAGGCGATGACGAAAGCGTCGCCCGGAGAGAGACGGTTCGAGCCATCGCCACGGCCCACCGTCAGGGACGCGTCGAGATTCAGCATCGCGAAACGGAAGCTGCCTCCAGCCTCGCCCGAAGGCTTCAGCATTTCGGCGCCCTTGCCGTAGACGGCGAGGCCCCTCAGACCATGGAAGGTTCTGAGACCGAGGAGGGGGAGACGCTACCGACCCAGTTCGACGCTGTCACGTCCAGCGCCGCTCTCGCCGTATGGTTTGCATCGCAGCGCTCGTTCGATCCCACGTCGCATCTCAAAGCCGATCCGCAGACGAGTGGTGAGGTCTTCTCCGAGGAATCGGGTCCGCAGGCCTGATTCTCTTCATGCCGTACGGTTGACGCAGACACCCGCGGCCGATCCCGCCTTGTTCGGGGTCGGCCGCGGGTTTGCATCGAGCCCGTTGCACGCGCCCGGTAGCTTTTGAGCATCGGATTTTGCACCTTCACCATACGCAGCCCCTAACCGTCTCAACACGGACACGCATGGCTCATCCCTGGCACGACGTCCCCGTAGGTCCCGATAGCCCCGAGGTCTTTCAGGCCATCATCGAAATTCCCCAGGGGTGCAAGGTGAAGTACGAACTCGACAAGGAAACCGGGATGCTCCGCGTGGATCGCATGCTGTACTCATCGGTCGTTTACCCGGCGAATTACGGCTTCATTCCGCAGACTTACGCGGACGACAACGATCCGCTCGACGTGCTTGTGCTTGCTCAGGAAGCGGTCGATCCCTTGAGCATCCTTCGCGCGCGTCCGATCGGGATGATGAGCATGGTCGATGACGAGCAAGAAGATGCCAAGATCATCTGTATTCACATCGATGATCCGGCATTTAACAACTATTGGCACATTAAGGACCTTCCCGAGCACCGGTTGCGCGAACTCAAGCGGTTTTTCCAGGATTACAAAGCGCTCGAAGACAAGAGCGTACGGGTTCAGGACTTCTTCGGCCCAGAGCGGGCACGCCGCGTCATCTCGGAGTCCGTTGAAAGCTACGAGGAAAAGATTCTACCCGGCGTGAGTGATCCGGAGTGACCGCATGGATGCCGATCCCACGCTTGCACTTATGGGTGTCCGTGTACCGTGTGCTTGATGCCGCGGAATACTCACCGATCTGATCCATTCATTTCTACAACCACGATGGAAAATATTCGCACCGAAGGAATCGACTTTTCGCTGAAGGGAGACGACATGCAGCTCGTCGAAGTGGAGCTGGATCCGGGCGAGGGTGTTCGCGCGGAAGCCGGTACCATGCTCTACATGTCCGACGGGATCGAGATGCAGACCGATACCGGCGGCGGCATGTTCAAGGGGTTCAAGCGGATGGTCAGCGGCGAGAGCTTCTTCATCACGACCTTTACATACTCCGGACCGGCGAAGGGACAGGTCGCGTTCGCCGCGCCGTATCCAGGTAAGATCGTCCCGGTGGATCTCTCGCAACATGATGGATTCCTGTGCCAGAAGGATGCGTTTCTTTGCGCAGACCAGGACGTAGATGTGGAGGTCGCATTCAGCAAAAAGTTGGGTGCCGGCCTCTTCGGCGGTGAAGGCTTCATCCTCCAGCGCCTGACCGGCAACGGATGGGCCTTCGTGCATGCGGGAGGTACGATCGTCGAACGCAAGCTGGAGCCGGGGCAGACGCTGCGGGTCGACACAGGATGCGTCGCCGCCTTCTCGGGAACGGTTGACTACGACATCAACTTCGTGGGCGGCTTCAAGAACGCCCTCTTCGGCGGCGAAGGCGTTTTTCTGGCGAAGCTGACGGGTCCTGGAACGGTCTACCTTCAGAGTCTCCCGTTCGCCCGTCTGGCCGACCGGATCGTGGCGGGTCAATTCGCGAACCGAGGAGAAAGCCGCGGCGTCGGGGGATCGGGCGTGCTGGGCGACCTGTTCGGCGGCGACGAAGTCTAAACGGAAGCTGCGTACGGTACGAGACGAAGCGGGGCGACGGTCACGGAGACCGCCGCCCCGCTTCTTTTTGGTCCCGAGCCATCAGCCGGAGCAGCGCCGCAATTGGACATCATCCCATCCGGGACACGTCGCACGCAAACCGGAAGGTGTCGTTACGTCCGCGTGTCCGTGCGCACGTTCGACGGCAGTCGAAGTATGACTGTTGACGTTTGCTGATCACTGTGGCAAGAGAAAAAAGCTGTGGCTCCCACGCATCCAATTCCGAATCTGCAGGTCGTCTGGTTTAAACGGGACCTGCGGATCTACGATCATCGGCCGCTGTCCCGCGCGGTCGAGCGTGGGCCTGTGCTGCCGCTTTACATCGTGGAGCCGGACATCATTGGAGCGGAAGATTTCTCCGGTGCTCACTGGCGGTTTATTCGGCCCTCTCTGGCGGAGCTGCGGCGCCAATTGGCTGACCTCGGTCAGCCGCTGGTGGTAAGGAGGGGAGGCGCAGTCGAGACCTTCGACCGCCTCCGTCAGATCGCCGGGTCGTTCACGCTCTGGGCACATCAGGAGACAGGGAACCACCTCACCTTCGACCGGGACGTCGCCGTTCGGTCCTGGGCGCGCGAGCACGGCGTCGAGGTTCACGAGTGTCGGCAGCACGGCGTGGTGCGCGGCTCGTTGGACCGGGACAACTGGGCCAGGCAGTGGCGTTCGTTCATGAATGAACCCGAAGCGGCCGCTCCTGCGGCCCTCAAGCCGCTGCCCGTCCGACCGGGTCGGATCCCGACGTGTGACGACGTGGGACTGTCCCGCGGTCCGTACCAGGCCATTCAGGATGGCGGTGAGGCGGCTGCGCACCGGACGCTCAATTCGTTTCTCCACCGGCGTGGGAGAAAGTACAGACGGGAAATGTCGAGCCCGCTCACCGCCTTTCGCAGTTGCTCGCGGATCAGTCCGCACCTCTGCTGGGGGACGATTAGTATTCGACGGGTTCGCAATGCGGCAATCGACCGGCAGAAGGAGGTGTCGAGTCGCTCCGGGGCGGAAGCGGGCGACTGGAAGAAATCGCTGTCATCGTTCGAAAGCCGGTTGCACTGGAACGGACACTTTATACAGAAGCTCGAAAGCGCCCCTCGGATCGAACACGAGAGCTTTATTCCAGCGTTCGACGCCGTCCGGGAAGATGGCTTCGACCAAGATCGGTTCGACGCGTGGGCGGCAGGGGAGACCGGTTACCCGCTTGTGGATGCCTGCATGCGTGCACTGCGGGCTACGGGCTACCTTAACTTCCGGATGCGGGCGATGATCGTATCGTTCGCCGCCTATGACCTGTGGCTTGACTGGCGTCGGTTGCATCCGGTTCTTGCTCGTCGTTGGATCGACTACGAACCGGGGATCCACTTCAGCCAGCTTCAGATGCAGTCCGGGACTACGGGCATCAACGCACTTCGAATTTACAACCCGACGAAGCAGGCACGCGACCTTGACCCGGACGGCACGTTCATCCGTCGATGGGTACCGGAAGTACGCGGCTTGCCGGGTACGTACATCCACACGCCGTGGCTCGCGCCCCCGCAGGTGCAGCGACGGACGGGTTGCCGGATCGGTCGTCGTTACCCGAAACCGATCGTGAAGCACGAGACGGCCGCTCGACGCGCGCGTCAGATCATTGGCAATGTGCGGAAAGAGCCGGAGGTGCGCCGGCAGGCTGCCGAGGTACTGGAGGAGCACGGAAGCCGGCGCCGCCGCTCACAGAGGAATCGACCGACAACGGCATCTCCCGGCACGCGCCCGGCGGAGGGGCCGGATGGCGGGCAGCAATCGCTCGGGCTGTAGCGTCGACGGTTCGCACGCATCGATCGGATACCCCGTGGCCGAAGAGAGCGGTCAGAGGCGGACGTCCTTCACATCGGGAGTGGCATCGACCGCTCCGGTTCGCCCAAACACGCCAACGCCCCGCGTGCGGTGAGGGCAGCGGGGCGCAGGCCTGGGGGACGAACGCGAGCCATCACCGGGAAGAGCAGGCGGTGCTTGAACCGCGTTCGTCGTGTACGGTCTGAACCGACGATGGCGAAAAGAATCGATGCACAACCGGTTCGTGGTCTGAAATAGCTATAACTGTGCCGTAAACGTCCCTACACCTGTTTAATCAATTGTCATAATGGAAGAGCGAGCGGGGTTGGGCGCGTCTAAGGTGAAAGATGACTCTCGTGTGCTGTTGGTCGGGGCTTTCCCCGGCGGCCGGTTCAGTCGTTATATCCGAGAACCGCCATCCGTCCTCGACGGCGTCGTTTAGCATGCGAAGACCTTTCTTTTCGTCCTGATCTGGGTACAATACCACCCGCATCCGTGTCTGATCGTGCGCTGAATGCTGAGGATCGGGTGCAGGTTCAGGTGTATCGCCCTCGGAAGATCGCTCATCAGCAACGGAACAGGACCCGTTAGAGTCGGGCGATGCTGAAGAGACATCGCTGTCGCTCCTTCCGGTGTCGCGTGTTTCAGCGTCCTTATCTTCGGGCTGGAGTAGAGGGTCTTCGTCCCGTGACCCGAAGACACTACCGAAAAATCCGTCTGAGTTCGCCATGTTTTGATAGGACAGCTGGGAGAAGGGGGCTTCTCGTGCTCGAATCTACGACGCGAGGCGTTCGGCCGGCGTTAGCTCATCGGTGTGCGAACTGCGGTCGCTGGTAGCGTTTCGGACGGCGCCGTATATCGTCCCATATCGCTTGAGACGTTCAAGCACCTCGTCGACGAGTGCGCCGTAGTCCTCGGCGCCAGCCGAATTCGGAGCTACTTCGAACACGGATGATCCAGATGCAGGTGCATCCTCAATCGTAGGATGATCTCGGATCTCTGTATCGAACACCTTGCCCCCGTAATGACTGCGGACCTCCCGGATGATGGAGCGGGTTTGTTCGTCGTCGCGCCGGACCATCGTCAGGAGCACCCCAAGGACCGGGGCGGCTTCGCCAAGATTAAGCCGAACGTTTTTCACTACCTCGCCGAGGCTGATCACACCTTCAAGCGACAGGTACGACGGGGCAACCGGAATGATGAACGCGTCGGCAGCCACCAGCGCGTTCACGCTTAAGAGGGAGGTCGACGGTGCACAGTCGACGAGTATTACGTCGTACTCGTCCTTTATCCGGCTTAGTGCCGCCTTTAGACGGTCCTGGTGATTCTCTACCTTCGACAGGCGCGTGTCCGCATTCGCCAGGTGAAGGGAACCGGTCAGCAAATCCAGGTTCCGCACGTCCGTTGTTCGAATCGCATCCTCCACCTCTACCTCTCCGAATAAAACTTCGGCAGTCGATGGAAGAAGGTCCTGGCGGTGGACGCCCATCGCCAGGGAAGCGGACCCCTGGCTGTCCAGATCAACCACGAGTACCTTCTTCCCACGCCGAACGAGGCCTGCAGCTACATTTGTGGTCGTCGTGGTTTTTCCGACGCCGCCCTTATTGTTGATGATAGGGATCGTTTTGATCATGGTGTCCCGGGAGCTGGAGTGAAGGGGGAAGAGGAAAGGCGGTCCGGCACTAAGGTACGTGCTGGAGACGCACGCTCCGCCGGGAGTGCAGCGAACTTCTTATTGTAGTAATGTGCAAACTCCCGTCCAGCAGTAACCTGCTCAGGCTGACCGCCATGGCGAGGAGCGGTCCGCACGTGTTCGGGCATACATGATCGTCATAATAGCCTCCGGATATTCCATCTGAACACGCCCGATTTGATCCTACAGCCCAGATGAACCATCCATGGTCCGGTAGCGATTTCCGAGTTTATCACGATGTCTCGTTCAAAGACTTCTTCGTGGACCTCCTTTGTCCAAAAGCGTCACGGAAAACTTTCGGTGTTGGGTAATTTTTGGACATGAATGTAATTCACGTCGGCGAAACGCATGGAATGGTTAAGTGGGGCGATTGGTCGCGACGAAGGCGTATTGTGTCTTCATGGATTTGAAATGAGAACAGCAAGAAGCGCGACTGTAGATTATGATATCTGTAACAATGTTGTCAGATATCGCTATCTTTGCACACCTGTTGCACGAAAGTGTGTGGTGTTGGTAAGATTCTGGCTGCTTGTTGTCGTACATCGATGTACGCTAATCCTGGAGTGCGCTTTGCAGCCGCCATCACACGGTGTTCGTGATGGTTTGCCCTACCTCACTCGTATCATCTCATCTTATTACCAACCGCACCATGGCCAACATTGAAGACAGTCTTGAGCAGATCATGAGCATTGACGGCGCCATTGGCGCCGCGCTCGTTGATTACAAATCTGGCATGACGCTCGGGACGATTGGTGGAAATCGGATCGATATGGAGCTCGCAGGGGCGGGGACCACCGAAGTCGTCCGCGCGGAGAAAGAAATCATCGACCAGTTGAAGCTGGATGACCGCATCGAAGATATCTTGATTACACTCGAGTCGCAGCACCATCTGATCCGGGTCTTTCACCAGAATGATAACGTCTTTACGTATCTGGTGCTCGACGCCGAGAAGAGCAATCTTGCACTTGCAAGGATGCAACTCGGTGAGATCGACAAAGAATTGAATATTGGAATTGCAGACAATACGGATTCCGATAGCGACGGGCAGAAGGAATCTTCTCGCGAATCGTCCCAGCGTGATTCCGGCAGTTCAACCAATCGTTCGACCGACCGCCGTTGACTCGCAGCTTTTCGACGGAGACTTGGCCTCGGAGGCAGATGCCTTCGGGGTTTTCTTTTTCTTGACCGGCTGCCTGGGAGGGGGAAACGATCGTCACAAGGCATGTTGGTCGCACGTAGCGGCTGGCGCAATGTCAACGTTTCCGTGATGGGACGATGACTGCGCCGCAGGCGGTAGATCGGCGTC
Source organism: Longibacter sp. (assembly GCF_051155795.1). Lineage (NCBI taxonomy): Bacteria > Pseudomonadati > Rhodothermota > Rhodothermia > Rhodothermales > Salisaetaceae > Longibacter > Longibacter sp. Next base: position 22,272 of record NZ_DAXETW010000025.1, on the reverse strand, counting down.
TGATCATCGCGTACCTTATTCATTGCCTATTATCGCACACCGGTTGTCGGCTGAGATGTCTACCGGCCCGATTCTGTCATCCGACCGTGGGCAAGACTGTCTACGGTACGCCCTGTCCCGTTATGCTGGAGATCGCTGTACTTTTTGCGAGCACGCTTCCGTTTCTGCTGGGTCTGTATGCGCTGAAAATCTTCGAGCGCCGGCGGAACGGCGGAGATGATTCGTTGCCGCCTCCAGATGACGGGCCACCGCCACCGGTGGCTCCGGATCCAGGGGCACCCTCCACGCGCCTATCGCTTGGCCCGGATTCCCGCCATCGCCGACGAGACGACCGCCCGCCGATGCGTCCGGCTCCCAGCACACGCCGCGAGCGTCCGGTCCCGGACCGTCTTTTCGCGTAATCAACGTGGAGGCTCGTCTTCGAAGTGTGCCCCGATGATTGGATTCGAGGCATCCTGCACCGGTTTCGGGCAAAAGGAAGCGACTCGGCTGGTCCTTTCGCCCCGTAAATCCGAGATTCGTGTTGAACGCCTGCGAGCGTTTCATCATCCTCCAGCATGTAACGCACGGCATGTGTGTTGCTGCTATTGATGGCGAAAGCGTTTGCGCCCCGCACGGTGCACGCGGAGCGCCCCCGGCTCCTGCCGTCCCCCACCCCGACTTTTTCTCCTACCCCCTTCAATAAAATGATTCGACGGCTTCAACCTTTCGTAGCCTTTCTCCTTGTCGCCACGCTCGGGATCGCAAGCACCGCGCCGGTGCAGGCCCAGTTCAGGGACGTAAACAGCCTCGATGAATTGAGCGGCGCCCTGGAGGTCGTGGCCGGTCAGTACGCCGACAACTACGCTCAGCCGGTCTCGGATGCCTTTGGCGCGGGTATGAACTCTGCGATGTTCCGAACCGCCGATGCCGGTGGGGGCATCATCCCCGGCGTTGACATATATTTGGGCGTGTCGGTCACCGGCACGCTCATGGCCTCGTCGAACCGCTCGTTCATCCCGCAGGATGAGACCGTCATGGTCGACGGTCGCGAACTTCGGTTCGACTATTCAGGAACGGAGGTTCCGACCGCGTTCGGGTCGACGAGCACGCCACAGGCAACGGTCGACATTACAGATGTAAACACGGGAGCGACGCAAACAGTGCAGCTCCCGCCGGGCGTCGTTGATACCCCGGTTGCTCCGCTCCTTATTCCACAACTCGGCGTAGGCACTGTCTTCGGAACCGACGTCATGTTGCGGTACCTTCCGCGGACGCGCCTCAAGAGCTACGGAACGATCGGCGTGTTCAGTATCGGCATCCGACACAGCATCAGCCAGTACATCCCGATGTCCCCGGTCGACCTCGCCGTGCAGGGTGCGTACAACTCGGTGTCCCTGGAGGACAAGAACCTGGAGGGCGACGTGCTGGATGCGTCAGGGTATGCCTTCAACCTGCAGGCAAGCAAGAGCCTGCCCGTTCTTCCGGTGACGTTCTACGGTGGCCTGCAGTACGAGACATTCGACGCCAGCTATGCCTACACGTACCAGCCCCCCGGTGGCGCGGTCGACCCGGTCAGCGTGACGCTTGATCAGGAAGCGACGAACAAATTCCGCGGCCTCGCCGGTGTGTCGATTACGCTTGCGCTCGTTCGCATCAATGCGGACTACAGCCTCAGCGCGAACGACGTTGTCACCGTCGGTATTGGCGTCCAGATCTGACGACGTCAGGAATGGGAACCGTAAAGCGGCTGCGTCGAGGCCTTCACCCCTCCGTAGCCGCTTTTTCTTTGCCCGAAGATGGTCGTCGGGACGCTCTCCTGCGGTTCGTCACCATGCGGTTCGTCACGGCTCTCCTTCGGCAAAGTCGAACATTGAGGATGGGCCGCCGGGCTCTACCGGGGGTTCATCGCCTGCCGTTCCGTCGCCCCCGAGTGGTCCCGACGGCGCGTGAGGCCGCGCATCCGTGCTGCCGTTGGACGCGTCGATGCCGGCTGTCTTCTGCATGACGTCCTGAATGCGGGCATAAAGCGACGGAGCGGCTGCGGCGGGCGAGTTGGCGGATCCATCTGGGTCGCCGTTGTGCTGCACGGCCGTATCTTGCCACGCTGTCCCGTCATTGTCGTCTGCCGAGCGATCTGTTGTCGGGTCGATGTCGTCAGTCTGCCGGTCCGACGGAGCGTCACCTGTCGATGTTGGGCGCAGCAGGGGATCATCATCCGGAGGGCCGAACAGGCCTTTCAGAAATGCGGGATTTGTGCTCATGCAGATGGAACGTAGCAGTCGAAGGAAAGAAGACTGGTGCAGGGGGGGAGGCGGGTGCGCGCCTCGCCGTCGTCGATGACTATGTCGAACCAGATCCAGAACCGGGCCGGATTCCCGCGGACCCTGTGGGGGAAATCCCGACTCCCGTGTGGGTGACGCAATCCGATTCTTTCCTCAAGGCAACACCATCGTTCTTCGGGTCCGGGGGTGTTGACGGCTGAGGGCAAAGGGTATTGATCCCGCCACCTCTCAGAACGGCACCGAGTCGTCCGTCGTCTCAAGTTCGTTGACCTGCTCTTGCTTCAGCTCGATACCATCCGGCGAGAAGCCGAACAGGTCTTCCGGTGAGAAAATCAGCCGGAAGTCGGCATCATCGAAAAAGATGTCGAACTTTCGGCTGAACTGGTTGAGGCGTTTCAGGTAATAGGCGGTGTTTTCGTCCGGGTTGGCAGGATCCCATTCATTAGCCAGGCGGCAGTTCTTAAAGGCGGTCACGTTCGCATTCTTACCCGTGATGTAGTAGGAGATGCGGTCCCCCTTGCGAATGGGTTGGCCGGTGTCGTCCGACCGCTGACGGGCCAGCTCATAGGTTGCCGCACGGGGACGCTTGCCCTCCTGAACGTCTCGCTCGTACTGTTCGATGGTGTCCTTGAGCGTTTCCGTCCGGGCGAAGCTGAAGACGTTTTCCCAGTCGTGCGTCTCGATTCCCTCACGGTACTGCATGTACAGCCGGTGGAGGCCATCCACGTCTCGATCCAGCAGGAGGCGAATGGCTTCTCGCACGAATTGCCGTCCGAACTTTTCGTTGGAGCGGGAGATGAGGGACGATCCTTTGAACTTTAGATTCCCGTCGTAGGTGAGGAGTGCGTAGTTTTTCTTTTTATAGGAAAGCATTTTTTCGAAGCGCCCGTCGAAGCCCACCCGAATCCCCTCTGGCATCGCACCGGTCAGGTCCCGCGTGAACTGAATTTCTGCCTCTTTGCCGCGAACGTCGCCCGGGGGGACGAAGAGCACCCCATCCGTGTCGACCTCGATGACGGTGCCCCTGCGGTCCTGAATTTCGGTGATTAGGTCGCGCAAAATGTTCTGACCGATGCGCGCCACCCGATCCGCCTCGGCGAAGTCGTTAAAGGTGGCGAGGCTGAACCCCAGATTTCCATAAAAGGAGTTGATCAGCACCTTATACGAACTCTGGCGCGCGTCCAGCTCCGACCGGATTTCTTCATCGGCCGCCTCCTGCATTTGCTGCTTCGTCTCAAGTCGGAGGTTGGTCAGGCGCCCGAGGAGACGGGGAAACACGCCCAGAGCATCGCCGGACGGCTGGATGTCGTAATTCAGCATAATGGACGGGTACAGGCTCTCGATGTCGGCGTAGACAACCGGTCCCAGCACGCCCGTCATGAAAATGTCCGTGTAGCCGCCCATCGATTGCGTGCCCCATTCGCTCTGCGGGATGCTGTGTCGCCGCCGGAGGTATTCGCGGACGAAGAGGCTCTCGATCTTGGACGCAGGTCCGCGTCGGGCGGCTCCGCCGTAGGTCATCGGCAGCATCTGCGCCAGGTAAAAGGTGGACCCGGAGAGGTGACGCGCGAGGCGTTCGGTCTCGATCACATCGTCGAGCGCATAGTTCAGCAGGGTGTTGCGGTCTTCGCGCCAGTACCGATCGATTTCGTCGCCGGCAATGTACGTGCGGTCATCCGGCGCGAAGCCGAAGTATTTTGCCGCCGTCTTGAGGCTGTAATTCGGCAGGTCGCGCTTGAATACGTCGAACGCCATCACCTGGAAGTACACGTCGATAATGTGGCGTCCGTGGACGGCCATCGCAGGGTAGTCGACGGTCCGTTCGGCGAATCGCATGCTGGATTCGTACGTGCGGGGCACGGAGCCGTCGCGACCGATCGCGAAGTCGACGTCGTGGCGGTTGCAGCGCTTCAGGATGTAATCGAAGTCGAAAGAGAAGCAGTTGTATCCTTCGATGACGTCCGGGTCTCGTTCGCTGATGACGTCGACGAGCTGTTGTAGAAGCTTGCGCTCATCCGCATCGTCGTCGAGGTGAAGGACGCGGTTCCAGCCTCGATTGTCCGACAGCGCGACGATGATGATGCGGTCGTCCGGCCGGTCGGCATTCGGAAATCCGTGCTCTGAATACACCTCAATATCCAGTTGCATGCGGTGGAGATCGTCCAGCGTCATGTCCAGGAAGCACGTTTTCCCGGTCTGCATCATGTACTGCTGGGCCGGAGAGCCAATCTGGTACAGTTCATCCGGCCGCCCGTCCGTCGTCTCGGATCGTTGCTCTACGGCCCGGATGGCGTTCCAGTAGTCTGCCCACGTGTTGAAGATGACGAGGAATCGGTACGGATTGTCGCCGGCCAGTTCGGTGAACTTGAACGATGACCGATGTCCGCGCAGAAGGCTGATGTCGGTGATGAAAAAGAAAGGGTACAGCCGATCGTCTTCGGTCTCGACTCGCGATCCATCCTCTGATCGCCGGTAGACGCGAACGGTGGCCGGCTCATCGGATGGCCGGTCCATCAACGGCTCCACATCCACGATGCGTGGGGTCGGATCTTTGCCGAAGAGCGCGGCATCGGTGTCGTCCGACCCGTGGGCTGCGGCGGCATCGGGACGCTGATGGAGCGGAAACGACATCGATCCGTCGGGCATGGGGCCGGGGGAGGAAGAGAGGAGTGGTGATGACACCGTTATAACTCATGATGCGTGGCGGTGGTTTTTCCATATCACGGCGGGGCATCCCGGTGGGCGTACGTGCAAAGCATGACGGAGATGGACACAGGAGAAAAATCGACCTTATCGGCACAATACCGCGGAATATTCGTGCGACAGAGAGGAAAATCCGGTCGACCCATCCCGTCGTTGTCGCCATTCAGCATTCTCCCTAATGCCTGTTCTTCGTGCCGTCGATGTAGGTCACAATTTCGGGCGGCTGCTGTTATTTCGTCGCCTCTCGTTCGAGGTGATCGGGGGTGAAAGCCTGGCTGTGACCGGTTCGAACGGGTCCGGCAAGTCGACCCTGCTACGTATGCTGTCCGGCGTGTTATCACCGAAGGCGGGCACGGTTGAACTTGAGGTTCGTGGGGAGACGATCGAGCGATCCCGGCGTCCGCTCCACGTCGGAATGGTTGCGCCTTACCTGAGCGTCTACGACGACCTTTCCGCCCGTGAAAACCTTGAGTTTCTGGCGCGGGCACGGGGGCACCCGGTCCGCTCCGTAGCACGTGTCCAGGACGGGACATCGGGCGACCCCGTCTCGAACGGGATCGAGCATCGAATCGCCGGTGTGCTCGAGCGTGTCGGCCTGGCCGGTCGCGAGGATGATGCCGTCCGAACGTTCTCCTCGGGAATGAAACAGCGGGTGAAATACGCCGCCGCGATGTTGCCGGAACCGGATGTGCTGCTGCTGGATGAGCCTTCGGCAAATCTGGACGTTGCCGGCATCTCGATGGTCAACGAGGTCATGTCCTGGCAACTCGATGCCGGACGGATTCTCGTTGTGGCGACGAATGTCGCCGACGAGGCGGAGGCCTGTCACCGGAGCATCAGTGTGGAAAACATTCGCGACTGACCGACGAACGCGCATGCGACATGCGTCCGCTTCCCAGGGATTGCTACCGAAGAGCGCCGCGCTATGCTGTTCCTACTGAGACACGCAGAGAGTGAGCCGTCGCCGGACATCGTGGAGCCGGAGTGGCCGCTCTCTGAGAACGGTCGCCGGCAGGCGGTGAGGATTGTCCCCGTCTTGCGTTGGTGCGGGATCGACGTGATATACAGTAGCCCGTATCGCCGAGCGCGCGAGACCGTGGCGCCATTTGCCCGGGCATCCGGTCTCGGCGTCCGGACGCACGAGGGGCTACGCGAGAGACGGTTGACGGAACGGTTTCTGGACGACGTTGAGACGCCTGCCCGGAAAACCTGGTCGGACTTCTCGTGGTCCATGAGCGACGGTGAGTCCAACGAGACCGCCCAGCGCCGCTTCGTGGCCACGGTCTCGTGCATTCTCGGCCGACATGCCGGGGAGACCATCATGATCAGCACCCACGGCACGGTGACGGCGCTTTTTCTTCATGCCATTGACGAGCGCGTTGGAGTTGAGGACTGGGCTGCACTCGACATGCCGGACCTGATACGAATTCACCGGTCTCACCGGACCGGCCGGCGGACGGCGGTGGGAACGAAGACAGGGATGTTGTGGGACCGGGTTGACCTACCGACCACGCCTTCCACGTAACGCTTACCAAGTACCGTTAGAAAAAATGGATCGCTGCGTGTGGAGTAACGAGAGATCCGACACCGTGATAGAGATTACCGTTGCCGTTCCGGATCGACTCGGGCGGAATCCGACGCCGACCACGATGACGGTGTTGCCTGAGCATGAGGACAAGGTGCGCGCCTACAGTCGTGCCGTTGCACAGGACGGAAAGAGGATGCTGATACTTGTTCTTGGCCTCTCGATCCTGCTCGTGCTCGCTTCCGTGCTGCCGGCGGTTGGATGGGAGATGCTAACGCTGCCCGTCACCGGTGGGCTGGCCGTCACTCTTGGAGGCGTCCTGTTCCGCTACCCGTTCGCGACGCCAGAGACGATCCAGATGATGGGAATGGGCAGGTCGCGGAAGGTCGTCCGCTGGCTCGCCGCTTTCATCGTTCTACTCGGTCTTGGTCTCGTGGTGACCGGCGTGTACGCTATGGTCGTGGGGTGAGCGATATCGATGTCGTAACGAAAACGGCGCAAACAGGCGAATTGCGCCATCGTACCTACCATCCGGTCTTCTAAACGAACCCATTGCTCACTATGAAAAAGGCAACTCTCGGCGGCGGATGCTTCTGGTGTCTCGAGGCTGTGTACGACGGCGTGGACGGTGTTGACGCGGTTGTAAGCGGCTATGCCGGCGGCGATACCCCGAACCCGTCCTACCGTCAGGTCTGCTCGGGCACGACGGGCCATGCAGAGGTCGTGCAGGTTTCGTTCGAGCCCGATGTCGTGTCCTACCGCGACCTCGTGGAAATCTTCTTCACCATCCATAACCCGACGACGAAGAACCGTCAAGGAGCCGACGTAGGTCCGCAGTATCGCTCCATTATCCTGTACCACGATCAGCAGCAGAAGGACACGGCGGAACAGATCATCGACGAGCTGGAAGGAGAGGGCGTGTTCTCCGAGCCGATTGTCACGCAGGTTGAGCCGCTCGATACCTTCTACGAAGCAGAAGAGAAGCATCAGGACTACTACCGGCGCAACCCGGGCCTCCCGTACTGCCAGGCGGTCATTGAGCCTAAACTGAGCAAGCTTCGGAAGAAGCATGCGGCGAAACTGCAGTGAGCGATACGCATCCGGCTGGCGTCAAGCGCGAGCGAGACACAGGGTGGCAATGTAGACCTTGGCGGCACCGGCGTCCCGGAGAGTCTGTGCGCAGGCCATGATCGTTGAACCGGTCGTCAGCACGTCGTCGATGAGAAGACACGTCAGGCCCTCGACGTTTCGCCGGGCTTCGAAGGCGTTGCAGACGTTGTTCCAGCGCTGATCGCGAGAGAGCGACGTTTGCGACACCGTGACCTGTGCGCGGATCAGGATGTCCGCGATGGACGGCACGTCCATCGTATCGGCGACCCCACGGGCTAGCATGTCGGCCTGGTTGTAGCCACGCTCCAGGAGACGGAGGCGGTGGAGCGGGACGGGCACGATCCGATCCGGTGCGGGCCAACCGGCGCGAAGGTATGAGGTGCCCAGCAGACGGCCGAGTTCCACACCGTAGCGGGGACGATCGCCATACTTCAACGCGTGCTGGATCGACTGGAGGGCACCGCCTTTGTCGAAGACCCACATCGAGTGGGCGCCGCAGATCGTTCCCCAGTCGGACGGGAGGCGGTCCAGTCGAGCGGCGACGTTCATTTGAGGCGCAGGCTCGAGTTGGCGCAGGCACGCGGGGCAGAGAGGAAGCAACGCCCGTTCGGTTCGTCCAGCGCAGCCGAGGCAGGCCGGAGGGTAGAGAATGTCGAGAACGCCCCGCAGAATGCGCATGGTAGCAGCGCACCGATGGTTTTTATGTTGTGTACTATACGGTAAATAGATAATAAATAAAAACAACCAAAGATTGGTATATGGGTATAGTTGCGAGGTTTCGGAGATAATTCGAACCGTCAGGGTGGTTGCGGGGCTGCGTTCTTTTATCTTTTTTGAGCGTAGGGTCGTCCCGCCAACAATACCGCCTTGCGGCGTGTGTACGGTACCGTTCTCGCGGGATATCTGTGCGGCTTCTGCTTGCAGCCACCCGAATCGACGTTTTTAAACAACTGACGTTTTTGAAACCATGGCCGACCGGGAGCGACGCGGAATGCTGATTAAGAACACGGGGACTGAGACGGTCTCCGTCACGATGGATACCCGCTCCATCGACATCGGTCCGGGTGAAGAGACGTTTATCACCCCGGAGGAAGTACGCGACGACGCACTGCGGGAGGCGCTACAGGTGCGGACCATTTCAATTGTCCGTCCGGCCACCAAGCAGGAAGATCTGACGCTTCGTGAACAGCTCGGTGCAAGCGAGTGACGGCAATCTCGCGTGTCGGGCTCCGGTGTCTCCGGTGCCGTCTGCTGCCCCCGTGTCTGCAACTCCTCGTTTATGGACATCTTTGCGCTCGAGCCGTGGTACGGTGGGTCGCACCGGAATTTCCTCGACGGCCTCGTCGACCATTCCACCCATACGATCCACCCGATCACGATGCCGGGGCGATTCTGGCGGTGGCGAATGGAAGGCGGCGGCGTAACGCTGGCGCAGAAGGTTCGGGGCGCGGTCGACGAGCGGGGTGTGCCGGATCTGCTCTTCGTCAACGACATGGTGAACGTACCGGCTGTTCTGTCTCTGACCCGCGACATCCTGGCGGATGTGCCGGTCGCCCTCTATTTCCACGAGAACCAGCTCACGTATCCGCTTCCGCCGGATCGGACTCGTGACCGCGCGTATTCCATCACGAATTACCTTTCGGCGCTGGCGGCGGACCGGGTTTTCTTCAATACGGCCTTTCATCGCGACGAATTTCTGGAGGCTCTCCCGCTCCTGCTGCGCGACTTCCCGGATTTCACCAACCTGCCCACGGTCAGGGAGATTCGGGAAAAGAGCGTCGTGCTTCACCTCGGCGTCGACCTCTTCGCCCACGATGCATTCGACACCGAACGGACGGCGCGATCCGATCGCAGCGGTCCGCCAGTCGTCCTCTGGAATCAGCGATGGGAGTACGACAAGAATCCGAAGGCCTTCTTTCGGACGATGAACCGCCTGGATGATGCCGGGTGCGACTTCCGACTCATTCTCGCCGGGAAGGCTTTTCGCGAGCAGCCGGAGGAATTCGAGCAGGCCTTCGAGCGATACGCCGAACGGATCCTGCATTACGGCTACGCTGAAGATTTCAGCGAATACAGCCGCCTCCTCCATCGCGCAGATCTGGTCGTATCCACGGCGCTCCACGAGTTTTTCGGCGTAGCGATCATGGAAGCCATTTACTGCGGGTGTCACCCGCTCCTCCCCGATCGCCTGAGCTATCCGGAGCTGATCCCGGATACGCACCATCGACCTTTGCTGCACGCGCCGATCCTGTACGAGGATGACGACCAGCTTTTTCAGGTCATGCGCTCGATCCTGAACGGTGACGAGCGTACCCTGCCTCCTCCAACCCTTCGCAAGATCCCCCAGCGCTTCGACTGGAAGACCCACGTCGCCAACTACGACGCAGCCTTCGAGGCGATGACTGATAAATGAGCCACCCCCACCGTCGCACGACCGTGACCGTCGCACGGCCGTGCGGCGGTGGGGGCGCGTGCGACGGTGGGGCTCGCCTTGAACCTTGAACTTTCCACGTTCAGTTGTTTCTCGCGCGGACCAGTTCGAAGCACGTCGCCGGGTCCGGGTCGCCGTTGACGACGTAGGATCGGACCGAGCCGTCCTCGTCAGCCATGACCACGATCGCGTCGGCGTTCGGATCGTACACCTGCATCTTCTTTTCCGCCCAGTCAGAGACCACGTCCTTCTCGGCGGTTTGTCCGGCCCATCCGCCGGCTGCGTCGGGCCGGTACAGGAGCTTTCGGGCGTCGAACGGATGGTCCATGCCGCTGCCTTCCATCGGGTCCCCCTCCGCAATCACGACGACGCCGATGCCGTAGCGTTTGAAGCCGTAGTACGACGCCGCCGCGACGTCCATCCAGTGATCGACGAGGAAGTCGTGATGGTCGTCCTCTTTGGTGTCTCCGGTCAGAGCATCGGCCGGTTGCTGAATCGTGATAAAGTGTCCGTTTTCGTCGATCAGCGTCGTGGACGGCATAAGCGTCGGGCGGGGCGCAAGGAATCGGTGCGTGTGATTGGAATCAGCGAAACGCAACGGGCGCAGGGAGAGGTTTCCACCGAAGCGAAACGTTTTGGGTTGCGGAAGGGGCTTGGGGATTGGGAATTGGGGATTGCGGATCAGAACGGATGTGGAGATGAGCTTCGAGTATTGGAGTAATGCCTTCACTCGAGCGTTGAACCTTGAACCCTGAACGCTGAACCATCCCTTGACGATTAGAACCTGGTGAGAAGGCGGATGCGGTGGGAAAGCCCACAGGCAAACAGCGTAGAAACAGAGATACAACCTCGTGTAGCCCAGGTCTTCTCGTCTCCTTGATGCTCCATCTGCGGAGCCCTTCATCATGACTGACCCGCACATTCTTCTTGTCGAAGATGAGCCCGATGTAGCTTCATTCATTCGGCAGGGACTGGAGGAGGAGCAATATCGCGTGACGTGGGCGAAGAATGGCCGACGTGGTCTGGAATACGTTCAAGGGGACGATATTGACCTGGTTTTGCTGGACGTGCGTCTTCCGGACATCAACGGACTTGATGTGTGCGAACGGCTCCGCATTCATGATACGCATCTGCCGGTGATGATGCTCACGGCGCTCGACGCTGTCGAGGATCGAGTGGCGGGCCTCCGCTCGGGGGCCGACGACTACCTGCCAAAGCCGTTTGCGTTTGACGAACTGCTCGCGCGTATCGAGGCGCTTCTCCGACGCGTGGAGCCGCAGGAACGAGACGAGCCGCTGGAGGACGGGGCGTTGCGCCTCGATCTGGCGGCCCGCCGCTGCAGTGTTGACGGCGAAGAGGTTCACCTGACACCGACGGAGTTCGATCTGCTCGCCTTCCTGATGGTGCGTAAAGGACGCGCCGTGAGCCGAGAAGACATCCATCGTCAGGTGTGGGGCCACGACTTCGATCGCGGAACGAACCTCATCGATGTGTACGTCAACTACCTCCGCCGAAAGCTCTCCGACGCCGGCTGCGACTCGCACATCGAAACCGTAAGGGGCACAGGGTATCGCTTCGAGTCTGCGGACACCGGCACGGCGTCCCTATCCGATGCGGAGACGAACGTCCAGACCACGGATGGAGGTGGATGATGCACGTCAGGCGAGATGCTATTCGGCGCTGCGCCGCGTCCCCGCACCCATGAACCGGGATATCATGTTTGACCTTACAGGCACAGAAACAACTCGAAACGGGGCGACCCGGACGGTGCAACGGCCGTCGTTTCGTCGCCGACTGCGTACGATGGTTGGACCGGCGCTTGCGGCCGCTCTTGCCGTGCCGGCTCTGCTGGCGTGGGCAGGGGCCTACTGGTCTTTTCATCATACAGCCATGAGCACGGTTGAGACGGAGGCCGAAGAGATGCTCACCGAGGCACGCATCGTCGATGGTTCGCTCGATCTAAGCGCGTACGCCTGGCAGGAGGCACATCACCGACTCGCGATCGACCGCGTCGATCCCATCTTCGTTCAGGTGTTCAACGACGGCGGGCAGCTTCTCCGCGAGTCCTCCAATATCAATGCGCTTGATCCCTCGTTTCCGGACCGTCTTCTCGCTCATCGGATGCCGGAGCGCATTGTACCCTCGTTGAAGACGTTCGCGGCGGGAGACCGAGGATTCTACTATACCGTTCGCCCCATTCCGGACCGCAACGGAGAGGTCGCCGGGTTTGTCCAGGTATCGCGCGCGGTACCGGATCACCGATCGATGCTCTGGCAACTGGGGATCGGGTTGATCGCCCTCTGGGTCGCTCTGACCATCGGTCTGCTGGTCCTTGTCGACTGGGCTGCTCGTCGTGTGTCGACACCACTTCGGAGTGTGACGGATGTGGCGCGGACCATCACGTCGGCAGACCTGGACACACGTGTCCACGTCCCCGACGATGCAGATCGGGAAACAGCCATGCTCTCGGAGACGCTCAACGCGCTTCTCGACCGCGTGCAGTCGCATGTGGATGCGCTGCGCACCTTCACGTCAAACGCGGCGCATGAATTGCAGACGCCGCTCACAGTCCTTCGCGGACACGTCGAGATTGCGCTCCGGCGCGACCGATCGGCGGCAGAGTACCGAAGCACGCTGGAGCTTCTCGACGACCGCCTTGGGAGCTTCGTTCAGACATTGCGAGCGTTGCTCACGCTCACGCGGCTCGACCGCGGGGCCTCACTGGAAACGGAGGAGGTCGACATGGTGGATCTCGTCGCGGAAGAGGTGCAATCGTTTCAGCAGCGTGCAGACCAACGCCAAATTCAGTTGACCGTTGAGGCGTATGGGCAAAATGAGGGTCATGACGCCACCGGACCGAACGGTCGTGCCGCGAAAAGAACAGCGCCCGACGGCCGCGCCTTTCACGTTCAGGTGCAGCCCGATCTGCTTCGAGATGCCGTTCGCAATCTTGTGGATAACGCGCTCAAGTACACGCAGGGAGGGAGCGTGCACGTAGCCGTCGAGGCCGATGAGGATAGCGTTCACGTGCTGTGCCGCGACACGGGTATCGGGATCGATGAGGAGGAGATCACTGAGATAAGCAACCGCTTCTACCGCGGGGCACGCGCCGGGGACGTTGGAGGTGAAGGCAGCGGGCTCGGGTTGTCGATCGTGACGCGGATCGTCGAGCGGCACCGGGGACGGCTGCAGGTCCATTCGGAACGGGGGAAGGGGACGGAGTTTCGCATCACCCTTCCCCGGTAATTGCGTTGCGGGTCGTTCATAGTCTTGCCCCAGATGGCGGCCTCAGGCGTATACAGTGGGGTGTCTGGCGTGCGTCAAATCCGTTTTCCTGAGCGGGGCGTCTCCATTCTAATCTGCCTCTAACCTTTTTCTCATCGTGCACTAAGATCCCTACCTCAGCCGAGTGGTCGAAGAGAGTGCATCGGCGGTCGAATGCACCGCCGGTCCTGAATGCTCTCGATCAAGACGGTAGCGTAGTATGAATTGTAGGAGCATGAGAGGCGTTCTTGCGCTCGAGAGAGCGCTTGCCGCCGCCATACTGACGATCACTATGTTCTCGATCGTCGGTTCGCCTGCGATCGCGCAGGATCGTGATGAGAGTGTCGGATCGGCATTTCCCGACACGCTTACGTTTGCCCGGGCGGCGGCGATGATGGAGGCGAACAGTCCGCAGCTCCGGGCCGCACAGGCACAGGCGCAACAGATGGACCGCTCCGCCAAAGTAGAAGCGCTGTATCCCAATCCATCTCTTTCGATTCAGGAGGAGCGAACCAACCTGGCGGACGGTGTCGACGACCAGTGGTACCTCTCGGTCAGTCAGCCGATTCGATATCCTGGAGAACAGGGTGCGCGCCGCCGTGCCCACGAAGCCACGCGTCGAATGGCTGATGCTACGGTCAACGAGGCGCGGACGCGGCTTCTAACCGAGTTGCGCCATCGTTATCTCAGCGTTGCGGTGGCACAGGCGCGGGTGACGGTCCTTCAGGACGTCACCGACCAGATCCGGGATGCGGAGCACGCGGCGAACGTTCGTTTCGAAGAGGGCGATCTCGGGACGTTTCAGAAGGCCCGCCTGCAGGTGGCCCGGGCGCAGTATGAGAATGACCTGGCTGAGGCACAGCTACGACTCCGCGATGCCCGCATCGAACTGGCTTATCTGTTGATGCCGGACGGTCGGGCAACGCTCAACGAGGTCAAAGCGCTGGGGGACTACCACGTCGAAAGTGGCATTCAACGCCTTCTGGCATTTCGGTCTACGGTGCCCCGTAGGATCGACGAGGCCGAGGCACTGCAGCAGGCGATGGCTCGGCGCGGGGCCGTTCGGGCCGCGCGACATCGTGTGGACGTTCGCACAGCCGATCTCGATGCGGCTCGGTACAGACGATATCCAAGTCTGAATCTATCTGCCGGGCCGAAGCGACAGTCGATTCCGTCGTCGACCGCGTACGGCTACACCGCGGGGGTAGTCATCGGCCTTCCACTGTGGAACGGTGGGCGTGCCGCGGTTGATGCTGAACGAAACCGGCAAGCGGTTGCCCGAGCCGAACTTGAGTCCACGCGGAGGGACATCGAAGTCCAGGTCCATGACGCAGTGGAGCGTGTGGAGAGTTTCGGAGAGCGCCTTCGTGTGATCGGGGAACAGGTGCTTCCCGGCACGGACTCTCTCGCCTCTGATGCCCGATTCGTCTACCGTGAGGGCGAGATCTCTCTCTTTGAGCTTCTGGATGCTGTCGACGCCGCCACGCAAGCTGCGCTCCTTCGCCTCGACCTTAGACAGGGTTATCTGCGGGCTCTGTACGACCTCGAACATGCTATCGGCGTCGGATTCGGGGACGAGCCGGTCGTCGTAGACGGCGCGCTGGAGGTGCAGAGATGATACGTGCCCATCCCTTTTCACTTCTCACGGCCGGCCCGGCTTCGACCAATCACGTTTAACGACGCGCCTCTTATGCAAGTCAGACTGAACCGCTTTCTCTTCCTTCCGGTGCTGGGACTCATGCTCCTGTTGATGGGGTGTGGCGAGGACACGACTCCGGCCCCAGCGGCACAGGGCGCTCCGCCCCCCGGCCCGGACCAGATTACGCTGACGGAAGCCGAGCTTTCCGAAGTGCGGGTCGAGACGCAGCAGGTGTCGGTACGTCCTATCGTCACGTCGCTTCAGCTCCCCGCTCGCGTTCGCCCACAGCCCGATCGCGAGGCCTACGTCACGTCTCTCATCAGTGGGCGAATCGAACGGTTGCGGGCGAGCACAGGAGACCGGGTCCGTCAGGGGCAGGTTTTGGCCGAGGTCGCTGCCCCAGATCTCAGTGAGATGGTCGCCGGTCTTCGGCAGGCGCACGACGAAATCGATCGACAGCACAGGCTCCGGGAACGGGGGGTGGCCGTCGAAAAAAACGTTCGTGCTGCCGAGCGTGGCTGGCAGGCGTCGCGTCAGCGTCTTCGCTCGATCGGCGTCAGCAGAGATCGAATCGAGGCAGTTGCTACCGGTGATGCCGATCTGGCGACGCTTCCGCTGACCGCTCCGATCGACGGCGTTGTGCTCGATCGCACGGCCGTTCTGGGAGCTCCTGTTCAGCAGGGGGATCGCCTCTACTATATCGCGGGTCTGGCGCCAATCCGGGTCGTGGCGGACGTCTTCGAACGGAATCTTGGTGCAATTCGAGAGGGGCAGACCGTTACCGTGACGACGTCCGTGACGCCGGGGCGAACCTACGAGGGCTCGGTCGCACAGGTTGCGCCGAAGGTGGACGATGAGCGGCGAGCAGCCAGCCTTCGGATCGTTCTACCGAATGGTGACGGCAGCCTCCGTCCCGGGATGTTCGCCAGCGTTCGAGTCCAGGTGGACGGAGATCCACAGCCGGCCCTATCAAGCGACATCCTGATGACCGGGGCGTCAGGCACGTACGTCGTCGTTCGTGAAGCGCCTCGGACCTTCCGCCGTGTTTTCCTGGATGCCTCCGTCGATGCGGATGGATTCGTCGCGGTGCCGGAGCTCGAGCCCGGCACGGAGGTCGTGACCAACGGCGCCTACCAGATCGTGAGTGCCATGAATCAGCAGTAATCAACCGGCTCTTATTTCAGGCCTGGCAGAGGGCTGTATTTCCTCGCGATCTGAGCCTGAACGACCGATTCCTCGACTGCCCGCGACTTTTTCCCTACCCGACGTCGTTTCGCCATGTTCGACCGTCTCATCGCCTCTGTCGTCAAGAACCGCGTACTGGTTCTGCTGATCATGGCCGTCTTGGTCGGCTGGGGCTTGTACAGCTGGAAGCAGGTGCCGCTGGACGCCTATCCGGAGCTCACGAACAACCAGGTTCAGATTCTCACACGCGTCCCCGGCATGTCTCCCGTCGAGGTGGAGAAGCTCGTGACGTACCCGATCGAGATCAACATGACGAACCTCGAAGGGGTGGAGGAAAACCGGTCGCTGAGTCAATTCGGTTTGAGCGTCGTCACGCTCGTGTTCGAAGAAGGAATGGACCCGTACTTTGTGCGTCGACTCACGTCTGAGCGCCTTCGTGAGATTGAGGAGCAGCTGCCGGCCTCGGCTGAGCCATCACTTGCGCCGATGACGACGGCCCTGGGTGAGGTGTATCAGTACGCTCTCGTAGACGAGCCGGGAGATGCTCGAACGTACAGCCCGCAGGAACTTCGAACGCTGCAGGACTGGGTGCTCGCCCCCGGGCTGCGCACCGTCAACGGCGTGGTGGAGGTGAATGCGCTCGGCGGGTTCATCAAGGAGTACCACGTCCGCTTCGATCCGGAGGCGCTCATCAACTACGGCATCTCTATCGAGCAGGCGCATGATGCGCTTCGCAAAAGCAACACCAATGCCGGCGGGAGCTACATCGTCCGGAACCAGCAGCACTACGTCGTCCGCGGAGTCGGGCGCATCGGCGCCGGGGATGCCAGTATTCTCGACGACATTCGCAATACCGTCATCGCTACGCGCGATGGAACGCCGGTTCTGGCGCGTGATGTCGCCGAGGTGAAGATCGATCGCGCCGTTCGACATGGAGCGGCGTCGATGGACGGGAAGGGGGAAACGGTTGTGGGCATCGTCATGATGCGGCGCGGGGCGAATGCGCAAGAGGTGGTTCGCAACACTGAGGCGCGGATCGCGGATTTGCAGTCGACCCTTCCCGAAGGCGTTGGGATCGAGGTGTTCTACAACCGAAACAGCCTGACGAGCGCAGCGATCTCAACCGTCACGACCAGTTTGCTGATCGGCGGGGCCCTTGTGATCCTCGTTCTGATTGCGTTCCTCGGCGACTGGCGGTCCGCATTGATCGTCAGCCTCGTCCTCCCGATGACGGCACTGACGACATTCATTCTGATGAATTACTTCGGATTCAAGGCCAACCTGATGAGTCTGGGCGGACTGGCCATCGGGCTCGGGATGTTCGTCGACGGCGCCATCGTCATGGTCGAAAACATCTTTCGGCTCCGCGAAGAGAATCCCGACGAGTCGATCGGCCTCATCGTGGTTCGGGCGGGGCGCGAGGTTGCTCGGCCCATCGCGTTCTCCGTCGGCGTGGTTATCGCCGTGTTTCTGCCGCTCTTTACGCTGGAGCAGATGGAGGGGCGCATGTTTCGGCCGATGGCGTTTACCGTTTCGTTCGCTCTGCTTGCGGCGCTCTTTCTTGCGCTCACGATGGCTCCGGCGCTGAGTTCGTATCTGCTGGCGTCGGTCGGGAAGAAAAACACGGATCGCGGGTCGACCCGCGGATCGACCGATGAGAGAGGGGCCGGGGGGGACGGCCGCCGAGCGTCCGTTGATACGGCTCAGGGCGAAGCCTCCAACCGACTCATGCGCTGGTTGTCGTCGGTCTACGAGCCGATGCTGGACGCGGCTCTGGGTCGCCGTGGGTTGACGGTCGGGGTTTCCATCGTGTTGATCGCCGGCGGGGTTGTCGTCTTTTCCACGCTTGGAACGGAGTTCGCCCCGCCGCTTGAGGAAGGATCAGTGGCGATTCAGGTCGCACTCGAACCGGATGCCTCTCTGGAAACGACAACAGAGGTCCAGAAATCGGTCGAGTCTGCCCTATTGGAGTTTCCAGAGGTAACCAGCGCGGTGAGTAAGGTCGGACGCCCGGCCGTGGCGACCGATCCCATGGGGCAGAATCTCACGGATATGTTCGTCGGCCTCACGGCTCGTGAAAGCTGGCGATTCGAGAGCAAGGAGGCGCTGGTGGACTCGATGCGGGCGCGGGTGGATCAGATTCCAGGAGCTACGTTTGCTTTCACGCAGCCGATCGCCCTTCGACTGGACGAGATGGTGAGCGGAGCCAAAAGCGAAATCGCCATCAAGGTGTTCGGTCCCGACCTGGATGAACTCCGCCGGCTGCAGTCGGCGATCGCGGATGCCGTCTCCGGTTTGCCCGGGGCTGCCGACGTGCTACCCACACAGATCGCCGGCTTTGGCTACGTGGAAGTCGAGGTGCAGCGGGCAGAAGCGGCACGATTTGGCCTGAGCGTCGGCGATGTGCAGCGCGCCATCGACATGGCGATTGGGGGAGAAACGGTGAGCACCATCCTGGAAGAGGACCGGCGGTTCGCCCTGGTGGGCAAGCTCCAGGAAACGGCCCGGAGCTCGGTTGCCTCCATTCGGTTGTTGCCTCTCCGCACGCCCGACGGAACGCAGCTTCGGCTGCAGGATGTAGCGCGAGTGTCCCTCACCGAGGCTCCGGCGGAGGTGGGGCGTGAGCAGGGACGCCGAAAGGTGACGCTGGGAGTCAACCTCTCGGGTCGCGATGCCGGGGGCTTCGTGGCGGAGGCGAAGGACGTGGTGCGGGATCGCGTCGATCTGCCGTCGGGCTACACGATGGACTGGGGCGGTCAGTTCGAAAATCAGCAACGTGCCCGCGACCGACTTAGGGTCATTTTACCGATCACGCTCGCGGTCGTCTTCGTGCTGCTCTACATGACGTTTAACTCAATTGGACAGGCTGCGCTCGTCTTCCTCAACATCCCGCTTTCGCTTGTTGGCGGCATTCTGCTGCTGAAAGTCATGGGCCTCTATATGAGCGTTCCTGCCTCAGTCGGCTTCATCGCGGTCCTCGGTATTGCCGTTCAGAACGGGGTCGTGATGGTCAGCTTTATCGATAATCTCCGCGAGCAGGGCGTGTCGACGATCCGAGCCGTACGCTCCGGTGCACTTCTCCGGCTGCGTCCGATTCTCATGACGACGTTGACGACGCTTCTGGGACTTGCACCTCTCCTGATGGCTGAGGGCATCGGTGCCAATGTGCAGCGACCGCTTGCCGCCGTGGTCGTGGGAGGAATCCCGACGCTCGTAGCATCGACGCTACTCGTGCTTCCGACGCTCTACGGATGGTTCAATCCCGACGCGCGACCAACAACCGAAGAGCTCTTCGAACGAAACGAGCCTCGGCCCGCTAAGATCGATCAATCATAACACCGGATGCGCCAAGCCGATTCCGGGACAGCGTTGTGGTACCCCCGCTGGTCCTTGCCCACCACAAAAACTAGACGCAGGTACAGGCCATGAACATGATTGTAGCGTACATCCGGCCTAACATGAAAGAGTCGGTCGTCGAGAGGCTGCGACAGCTTCGCGCTCCCGGGGCAAGCTTTACAGACGTCGAAGGGTTTGGGCTCGAAGCGGATGCGACGGGTCAGCGATCCTACCACGAACACGTCGCCCCGTACACGCACAAGGTCAAGCTCGAAGTCGTGTGTTCAGAAGATCGGGCCGACGAGATTGCTCGTGCGATCGCGGGCGCAGCCAGCACCGGTCGGCGTGGCGATGGCAAAGTCTACGTACTGCCGGTTCAGTCGCGTTTCGACATCCGGACCTTCGAGACCGACGACCTCTCGGCGTGACATCGTCGCGCCTGTGCTTTCGCTCTGACTGTTCCGGATCCGTTCATCAAACCGACTGCTCATGAGTTCTGCCCACCTTCATCTTATCATCAATCACATCCCGGTTCTGGGAGTGCTTTTCGGCGCTGCGATTCTCGTCTACGGGCTGTGGCGGTCGCAGGATGCGATCGTTCGCGTAGCTCTCGGCTTGTTCGTTGCGTCGGGCCTCGGAGCCGTCGGGGCCTACTTTTCCGGCGAGGGAGCGGAGGAAATCGTCGAAGAACTGCCGGGGATGTCTCATGCTATTATCGAGGCGCATGAAGAGGTGGCGTTGATCGCGTTCATTCTGACGGCGGTTCTCGGAGCCGCGTCGCTCGGTGTGCTTCTCTGGCGCCGTCGCACTGACATCCCGCGACTTGCCTCCATGACCCTGCTCATCGCTGCACTTGGCGTCTTCGGAGTTCTTGCCTACACAGCAAACACAGGCGGGCAGATCCGCCACACCGAACTCCGTGACGGCACCAGGCAAACCCCGTCGCCGGATGGGATTGACCACGAGGAGGATGATCGCTGACGCCGGAGGACATGGCTACGTTCGAACGTGCGGAAATATGAAGGGGGGAGGCTTGGCATTATTATCCCATCGGCGCACGGCCATCCATCAGCGCACGGCCGTCCACCGTCGCACGGCCGTGCGACGGTGGATGGATCGAACGCTGAACCTTGAACATAAAAACGGCGCCACCCCGAAAACGGAGCGGCGCCGCGAGAACCGAGTCGGTTCGTGCAAAAGCGAAAGCTTACATGTTGTCTGCAACCGCTTCGCCAAACTCGGAGCACTTCAGCAACTCCGCGTTGTCCATCGCGCGGTGGAAGTCGTACGTCACGCGTTTCTGCGAGATGGTTTTCTCGATGCCGTCGAGGATGAGGTCCGCGGCTTCATTCCAGCCCATATAGCGAAACATCATTTCTCCCGAGAGAATGATCGAGCTCGGGTTCACCTTGTCCTGACCCGCGTACTTCGGTGCCGTGCCGTGCGTGGCCTCAAAGATCGACTGGCCGGTGTTGTAGTTGATGTTGGCGCCGGGCGCAATGCCGATGCCGCCGACCTGCGCGGCAAGGGCATCCGAGATGTAGTCGCCGTTTAGGTTCATCGTGGCGATGATGTCGTACTCCTCCGGGCGCAGGATAATCTGCTGGAGGAAAGCATCGGCGATGACGTCCTTCACAATGATCTCCCGGCCGTCGTCAAGCGTGATGACCTGCCACGGACCGCCGTCCAGATCCTCCGAACCGTAGTCTTCCTTCGCAACCTCGTAGCCCCAGTCGCGGAAGGCTCCCTCGGTGAACTTCATGATGTTGCCCTTGTGGACGAGCGTCACGCTGTCGTCTCCGCGCTCGATGGCGTAGTCGATGGCGGAGCGGACGAGGCGCTTGGTGCCCTCCTCGCTGACGGGTTTGATGCCGATGCCACTCGTTTTGGGGAAGCGAATCGTGGTGGCGCCGAGCTCGTCCTGCAGGAAGTCGATCAGCTTGTTGGCCTCATCAGATCCTGCACGGTACTCGATCCCGGCGTAGATGTCTTCCGAGTTCTCCCGGAAAATGGTCATGTCCACTTTCTCCGGATCCACGACCTGAGCCGGCACACCGTCGAAGTAGCGGACGGGGCGGACGCAGGCGAAGAGGTCGAGCTGCTGGCGCAGCGCGACGTTCAGGGAGCGGATGCCGCCCCCAACGGGCGTGGTGAGAGGGCCTTTGATGGCGACGAGGTACTCCCGTATCGCCGAAAGCGTGTCTTCCGGCAGCCATTCGCCGTACTCTTTCTGGGCCTTCTCACCGGCGTAGGTTTCGAACCAGACGATTTCCCGTTCGCCGTCGTAGGCCTTTTCTACGGCCGTATCGAAGACGTGCTTGGCGGCCGGCCAGATGTCCACACCGATACCGTCGCCCTCGATGAACGGGATGACCGGCTTGTTCGGTACGTTCAGCTTGTCGCCGGACTTGGAGATCGTCTCGCCGTCCGTCGGCGGCGTCAGCTTCGTGTATTCGGCAGTGGTTGCACTCATGTAGCTACGGGTCGGTATGGAAAAATCGGTGTGCAGAGTCGCAGCGGACGCACCGTTTGCACGGCACGCTTGCATGTTGTCAAGCACACCAACGTAGCCACCACGATTCGGTTTGTCTGTTAGAATACCGAAAAAAGTGGCGCTCCCGCGAGGAAAATGGGCGAATCAGCCTGGATAGCGGCTGCTCACGGCGGATTCGCTCTTGTGCTCGCCGCTATCGCACCACACGAAACGACGCGGTCTGTACGACCTCGCCCGTCCGGAGGTGGAGAAAGTACGTGCCGCTTGCGTAATCCGACATGCGAAAGGTGTGCCGGTGGCGCCCGCCGGTCTTCTGCCCGT
>NZ_DAXETW010000024.1:0-2874 GCF_051155795.1 Longibacter sp. | reverse complement strand
TTTGAAGTCCGCGACCTCTGGCCCGACTTTCCGATCCAGATGGGCGCGGTTCCATTCATGCCGGCCCGCACCGTCCTATACCGCCTGGAGCGATGGCTCTACCGGGACGCCGATCATGTCATCGGCCTATCCCCGGACATGTCCGATCACATCCAGCGGCGCGCGCCCCGTACACCTGTATCCTCCGTTCTCTACGGAAGCGACTTCGACCTCGTCGATCAGATCACAGACGACCAGATCCAGGCATTTCGGCGTGCAGCCGGTGATCGAGTCGAACTCATGGTTCTCTATGCCGGGAGCTTTGGCCGGGCCAATGCCATTCCTACGCTAATACAAACGGCCCGTAACCTGGGACATCGATCCGGGATACAGTTTGTTTTCACGGGAGAAGGGTATCATGCTTCGACCATCCGCCAGGCAGCACGCAACGTCGGATCGATCACGTACATTCCTCCCCTTCCCCATCATCGAGCACTCGCCCTGTTCGCCGCCGCCGATCTATCCGTCGTGTCGTTCGCCGATCGCCCGGTGCTCGCGACGAACTCACCGGGGAAGCTTTTCGACAGCCTTGCTGTGGGCACCCCGGTCATCGTGACAAACCCGGGGTGGACCGCTCGGCTGGTTGAGCAGGAGGGGTGCGGTTGGACCGTCCCTCCGGAACATGCGCATGGATTGACACAACAGATCGCGACATTGCACGACGCCCCGCTGCTGATGGAAGACGCAGCTCGAAACGCTGAACAGGTTGGCCGCCGGTCGTTTCGCCGATCTCGGGCCACCGAACAGATCGAACGCATCCTCCTGGACGTGACAACGCGACACTGACCGGACGCCACGTAAGCCCAGGCCGTCCGGATTCGCAATCAATCAGCTATTGCATTCCTGCCCCCCGCTTCGTCTCTTAGGATGGAGGTGTACGCGCCCTGCCATATGACGAAACGGCCATGATGGCCGGCTGATTTCTTCTGTTCCCATTGATTGTCCCGCTTTTCTGTGCGCGAGACGAAACTCGACGTTCGTACGCAAGCCCATCGCCTAGCCCCGCTTGCCGGGCGCGGTCTCTTAGTCCTTGCCGACGGCTTCTGGGTGTATGTGACGCTAGCCCTGGCCGGATTCGTCCGGTCCGGCACCTGGGAATGGCCACATGACATTCTCTCCCCGTCCCTGGCCGTCCTGGTCTCCCTGATCTACATCGGTGCAACCGCGTGGAGCGATGGGTATCGACGGCCGCACGCCCTTCGATTCCCGCAGTTTGTCCGCATCACCGGCGCGCTAATCGGCGCGTTCCTTCTTTCCATTGCCGCGGCATACCTCATCACGCCGACACACTCCGTCCCGCGCGGGATCGCGTCCGTTCACGCGCTCCTGTCCATCGTCGGGCTCCTCGGCATTCGATCGGGCCTTCGTCTCGTTACCGAGCGACTGCACGCGGGCCGGCCGACCACGCCCGCTGTACAGCGAGAGCCGGTGCGGCTGAACGAGTTCGTCGATCGCCCGCCGGTCGAAATCGACACGGCGCGCCTGCAGGAGATCTTGACTGATGAGACCGTTCTGGTCACCGGGGCCGGCGGGTCTATCGGAACCGAGTTGTGCGAACAGCTCGTCCGGCTTGACCCCGACCGCCTTATTCTGGTCGATATGTGCGAGTACAACCTCTATCGCCTGCAGAACCGTCTGGAACGGCGAAGACACTCGGTGGACATCGACTTTTCGATCACGGACGTACGAAACCGAAATGCAACCGCTCGTCTCTTCCGGCGGCACGCGCCGGGCGTCGTCATCCATACGGCCGCGTATAAGCACGTGCCCATGATGGAGCGGCATCCGGATGCCGCGTTCGAGAACAACACGTTGACGACGGCGAACCTCGTCGACCTGTGCGACGCGTTTGACGCCGACCAGTTTGTGTTCGTGTCGACGGATAAGGCCGTGGAACCACAGAGTGTCCTCGGTGCGACGAAGCGCCTCGCGGAGTGGTACGTGCGAAGCGCATCGACGGAGACGCGCTGTAAGATCGTCCGTTTCGGCAACGTCTTTGGCAGCCAGGGGAGTGTCGTGCCGCTGTTTGAGCAGCGACTAAAGGCTGGCGAGCCTCTTCCGGTAACGCACCCGGAGATGGAGCGCTATTTTATGACCGCCCACGAAGCTTGCAGCCTGATCCTGCAAACGCTTCTGCATGACACCCACCCGGTCTACTTGCTTCGCATGGGGGACCCGGTTCGCATCGAGTGGCTGGCCCGCCAGATGGTGCAAGCCTACTACCCGGACGTCGTCGCCGATCGCATGATCGAATACATCGGGAAGCGCCCGGGGGAAAAACTCAGCGAGCGACTCGTGACGCCGTCGGAGCAGATGGAGGACAGCGACCACCCGAACATCCTCGGCATCCATGGCCACCCACCCTGCTCACGCTCCGAACTGCAGCACCGGTTTGAATCGTTTCAGCAGCTCTCAAAAGAACCGGATGCAAGGATTCACGGGCTGCATGAACGCCTGTTCGATGTCGCGCGCATCCCGTCGGGCGATGGACAGGTAAGCGGCACGCCGTTGCCGTCCCCGCCTCGCGCTCGCGGATAAGTGTCCACGTCACGCTGCAGGTTGGGCGTAGTCCACCACGTCCTGAACGGCAGTAACGAGCCGACTGACCTCCGTCTTGAGGCAGTAGCGGTCCTCGACGACCTGCCGGGCGCTCGCGGCCCGTCGAAGTGCTACGTCATACCCAGCGAACACGTCTCGCAGTGCCCGAACGAGGGCGTCGACATCCTCCGGTGCCACGATAAGCCCCGTCTCGCCGTCCCGTACGAGGTCGGTGATCCCGCCGATCGGAGTCGCTATAACGGGACACATCGCCGCCGCTGCTTCGATGAGGACGTT
>NZ_DAXETW010000023.1:0-14271 GCF_051155795.1 Longibacter sp. | reverse complement strand
GGCCCCCCCGTAACTCGTCGAGGCTGTAGAGGTACTCGCGCTCGTCATCCGCATGCTCTTCGAGTGTCGTGGCGGCCCAGTCAGGCAGCGGGTCGAGCGTGTCGTAGCTGTCGCGATTGTAGTAGCAAAAGTTCATCGTGATCTCCCGTCGGACCATCAACTCCTCGATGTAGGAATCGATCTCGGACTCCGGTGCATCGGATTCTCGAATCCGATTTGCAATCCAGACCGGCGACACCTGTCCGAAGTGGAGGAACATGCTAGCGTATGACACGGCAGACGTCTCCGGTCGATTGCGTTTGTCATCATAATCGCTGAACTCCTTCGCGATGAAGGTGCGGATAACATCTTTCGCATGGCGAGGACCGCCCCGATACAGGTTGGAGACCGCGCCTATGCTCCGATCGAGGTCGAGTCGATCGGTTACTGCGTCGACATTCGACAGGTCCAGACCGTTGTCGACGTCCAGATCCAGGGAGAAGTGTTCGACCGGAGTCGGCTCCAGATCGACGAAAAAGGCCTCCGCGTGCTCCCACAACTTCGGGCGAATGGTGCGGGCGGCGTACTCGCTCTTGTCAGATGCCAGTTCAACCGGTACGATCACGTCACCTTCCACCTGATCGACGCGACACGGCGCCTCGGAGGCAACCGTCTCCCTCCATGTTCGCTGGTGACGAAGGTACCCGCGGTCGGTCACCAATACGACCGCGCGATCCGCATGCCGTAACGCCACCTCATCCGGCGAGCCGTGGGCGACGACCATCTTAATATTGCGCTCCTCCGCGAGAATTCGCTGCGTTTGCTGGAGGCCTTCGAGCATGAATGTGTAATGCCGGAGATTGGCCTCCGGGTAGTCGTCCATCAGTCCGAAGACGACCAGCAACGGCCGGTCGTGGTCGTTGGCAAGTTGCGCCGCGCGTTCAAGCGCCGGGTTGTCCTCCGGTCGCTGCGACTGCTGCATCCAGTATAATACGTACTCCCCGCCCTCATTGACCGGGGTGTCGTTGAGAACCTGGATGCGTTCGTTCTGAATGTCGGATGTGAACGCGACCATGAGGAAGACTATATGGTGGAGGACGATCTATGACAGCGCCGCTACAAACGTCACGAAATCCAACCAGGTGCCGCCCTCCGCGTAAGCCCTACGGCATCGTTTCATTCCCGCATCGCATCTCACCCCCGCTTCACCCTCTGCACGTTGTCCTTCACCATTCACAATTTGCAATTCAAAATTCGCACTCCGCAATTCGCACTTCGCAATTCGCACTCCGCATATCGATCCTCGCTCGTACCCTCGCCTGGACTCGAACCAGGATTTACGGCTTAGGAGGCCATCGTTCTATCCCGTTGAACTACGAGGGCAATGATAGAAATGAACAGCGGCACCCGGGAGAAGCCAGACTCCCAGCCACCACGTAGATGCGAAAAACGAACGCCCGAGCCGTCGGTTTCCGGTAATCCCGATCGATGCTCTGGGGACCAATACCTGCTTCGTTTTTCCAACGCGCAGAACCAGGAACCCGATGATCCGGTCGGAGGCCCCCACGCGGCGGGATCCACCGCTCGTTCGGTTCATTCAGTGTCCCGGGTTTCCTTTCGTTCCCACGTCCCTCCTGCCATGTCCGATCCGTCATCTCCCGTCTCCAACCCGTCGTCTCGTGACGGGCACTCGTGGTCTCGTCTTGCCTGGACGGTCGGTGCTGCCGCCGGCACCTATGCCGCCGTGACCGGTCTCCAGCGGCTCATCCGGGGTCAACTTCCGGCCGCGAGCACGCTCCCAAAAGCTCTTTCTGCCGAAACGCGAACCGTCGGATTGCCCGGCGGGAATGTCAATTACTATCACCGTCCCGGTCGCGGCACGCCTCTCGTATTCGTACACAGCTTCAACGCGGCGGCGTCGCCGTTCGAAATCGAGCCGATCTTCGACCACTGGGCGCGTGCAACAGATCGGCCGCTCTACGCGATGGACTGGCTCGGCTTCGGTCGCTCCGACCGGCCCGGCATCGACTATCGTCCGGATCTCTACCGCTCACACCTCTACACCTTTCTTCGAGATGTCGTGGGAGACCGGGCGGATATCGTGGCACTGTCGCTCGGCTGTGAATATGCAGCATCAGTCGCACTGCAGGCATCTCCCCGGGTGCGCCGGCTGGTCCTGCTCAACCCGACCGGCCTCGGCCGCCGCCGCGGGCCGGCCCCCATCGCTCAAGCGATGATCAGAGCTGCAGATAAAACCGGGCTGTTCGAGCTTCTTTTCTACCGGCTGACGCGGACCGGCTCACTCCGTGATTTCTACGAGCGGCAGGTCTTCGTCCGGAAGCGCGATGTGCCCGATGCCCTGGTTGATTACGCGCACGTGACCAGTCATGCGAGGGGCGCCCATCATGCGCCGCGCCGCTTCGTGGACGGTTCGCTGTTCCTTGACAACGTCGCCGCCGACGTGTACGTCCGCCTCTACGCGCCGACGCTACTTCTCACACCGGCCGACCCGGCAAGCACGGTCCAGACCTTCGAACGCCTCCCAGACGTGCTCCAGAGCAACAGCCGTGATCTCTCGCACCGAAACCTCCCCGGCGGTCTCCTCCCACACTGGGAATCAGGCGCTGCCCGGGCAGAAACGCTCGCAGCCATCGACGCCTTCCTTTCGCCGTAGTCCCGTCTGGCTCCACCCGGCCCGATCGCTCCCGTACCGTCCACGCCCCGCTGCATTCCTCTTGCCTATGATCGACCCGTCGCGCCTTTCCGAATCCGAGATCGCAAATCTCCGAGCGGACACGCCCGGAACGGGTCACGTCCTCCACTTCAACAACGCCGGAGCCGCCCTCCCCCCGAAGGCCGTGGTCGACGCGCAGGTCCGGCATATCCGCCGGGAATCGGAAATCGGCGGGTATGAGGCAAAGGACGAAGCCGAAGGGCAGCTGCAGCACACGTATCGCGCGATCGCAACCATGCTCGACTGCGAAACCGACGAGATTGCCCTGATGCAGAACGCGACCCGGGCGTGGGACATGGCATTCTACGGCTTCCCGTTCGAGGCCGACGACCGGATTCTGATATCCCGGTCTGCCTACGCGAGCAATTACATCGCCGCCCTGCAGATTGCCGAACAATCGGGGGCCACCATCGACGTCATCCCCTCGACCGAGAGCGGTTCCGTGGACGTTGAAGGCCTGGAGGCCATGATGGACGAACGCGTGGCTATGATCGCACTCACGCACGTCCCGACAAACGGTGGCCTGGTAAATCCCGCCGCGGAGGTCGGAGCCGTTGCCCGCCGGTGGGAGGTGCCGTACTTGCTGGATGCATGCCAGTCGGCGGGCCAGATGCCGCTGGACGTGAATCACATCGGATGCACGATGCTGTCGGCGACCGGTCGAAAATATCTTCGCGGGCCGCGGGGCACCGGCTTCCTGTACGTGGACGACGCATGGATCGAACGCATTACCCCGCCACTTCTTGACCTGCATGCGGCCACCTGGACCGGACCGGACAGCTACGAAATCCGACCGGATGCGACCCGGTTCGAAACCTTCGAAACGTACGTCGGCGGGATGGTGGGACTCGGCGTTGCCGTTCAGTACGCCCTGGACCTGGGCCTGGAGGTGATTTACACTCGTCTGCAGGAGCTATCATCGTCCCTTCGACGGCGTTTATCAGAGGTGGACGGCGTCACCGTTCACGACGCGGGAGTCGAGCGGTGTGGCATCACAACGTTTTCCTCAGAGCAGCTGGACGCGGAGACCATCAAGGCCCAGTTGCGAGCTCGGGACGTCAACGTATCGGTCTCCTCCTCCCCGTCGACCTTGCTCGATGCGACCGCCCGAAACCTTCCGACCCTCGTGCGGGCATCCGTGCACTATTACAACACCTACGACGAGATCGACGCTTTCATCGATCATCTTCACGCCATTCTCCGCGACCGGTCATGACCCACGAGGAGACGTCCGACGTCATCTTGTTCGACGCCGAGGCCAGACTAAACAACCTTGACGCCGACCGCCCGGCGCAGGACATCTCGGCCTGGCGCATCGTGAACGACACGGTGATGGGCGGCGTGTCGACAAGCTCGGTCTCTCGCCTGGATACGGCGGCGAAGTTTTCCGGGGAGGTATCGCTCGAGCACGGCGGCGGGTTTGCATCCGTCCGAGCTCCCGAGCAGCGGATTGACGTATCGGCAGCCGACGGCTTCCACGTCACGGTACGTGGCGACGGGAAAACGTACAAGTGGACGGCATACACCCACACCGGCGGTGCGATCAGCTATCGCGTCCCCTTTACACCGGCGGCCGACTGGCAGACCATCTTTCTCCCGTTCGCAAATCTTAAACCCTTCCGCCGGGGCCGGCATCTCCCCTCCGCACCGGCCTTCGACCCCGCGTCCCTCCGGACGTTCGGCATTCTGATCGGAGACAAACAGGCAGGACCGTTTCGACTCGACATTCGACGTGTTACCGCCGGAGGCGCTCGTAGAAACGAATCCGGGTACGACTCCAGAACGTAGGGAGACGAGACCAGGCCGGATGCTATGACTTGAACACCACTCGCGTCCGCCTGCATCTGAACCAGTGCATCTGAACCAGATTGCCCTGCGCTCGAAGCGGTCATCGTGGCACGATGGCAAGACGGTGGTGGATGGACAGACGCAAGGTAAAGGCCACTGCTATCATCGGCCAAGCTGAAACGTGACGGGCAGCGACATCACCACGTTCGTCGGCTCACCGTTCAAAATTCCGGGTTCGAAAGTCACCCTTTTTATCGCGTCAACGGCCGCACGGTCGAGGTGACGGTGCGCACCTCTGACGACTTCAACGTTTACCGGTTTTCCCTCCGTGGTGACGACGAACTGCACGAAGACGCGGCCTTCGATGCCCCGACGCTTGGCAGCCCTCGGGTACCGCACTTCGTTCATGAGGGCCCGCATGCCGCCGACGAGCTTCGGCGCCTCATCCGCAACGACGACGGTATCCATCGCGGGCGTCGGCGTCGACTGTCCCGTTGCGGCGTCCAGATCCGCAAGGAATAGCAGAAACACAACACCCAGCAGGCGCCACCCCCTGCAGAAGGACACCCTACAAACATACATCATATTAAATTCTGTTTTTGTATAGATAGCGGAGCATTCGTACGCCACTTGATCTAGGTAGGGTTCCCATTAAATAAGCGTTACTTCGAGTGACAACCGGACGCCGCGTGCTCGGCTTGAATCATAATTCTTACGGCGTCGCTACCGGATCCGGTGAGTAGTCGATAGGTTACGGTACCGCTGCGGGATCCATCCCGCCTTCGACGCCCCCGCATTCGCTCCCCCTTCGCATGTCCGATCTGTTCGACTCCACCGAGCGGAAGAAGAAGTATGTTGCTATTGCCGGAAACATCGGTGCCGGCAAGAGCTCTCTGACCGAAATCCTTAGCGAGTACTTTGGCTGGGAGGCGTACTTCGAGCGGGTGGACGACAACCCGTATCTCACGGATTTCTACAATGACATGCGGCGTTGGTCCTTCAACCTGCAGGTGTTCTTTCTGTCGAGTCGCTTCAAGCATCAGCAGCGCATCGAAGACATGGAGGGGTCGGTAGTGCAGGATCGGTCGATTTACGAGGATGCGGAGATCTTTGCCCGTAATCTCCACCAGATGGACCTAATGAGTCCGCGGGACTACGAGAATTACGTGGAGCTCTTTTCGATCATGACGTCGTATCTGAAACCGCCGACGCTGCTCGTCTATCTGAAAGCCTCGGTCCCGACGCTGGTCAACCACATTCAGAGCCGAGGACGCGACTACGAATCGACCATCCGCATCGATTATCTGGAACGGCTGCAGGGCCACTACGAGGAGTGGATCTCGAACTACGACCTGGGTCCGAAGATGATCATCGACGTGGACGAGCTCGATTTTGTGAATAACGACGCCGATCGACGGGACGTGCTCAACCGAATCGAGAGCCGGCTTTTCGGCCTGTTCCCGGACGAGTGACGCGACCTCGTTCGCGCCGGCTGGTGCATTCGTTTCCTTATTTCGCGATCCGGCCTTGCTCCGTTCGGTGGCTATGACCTTTTCCCCCAGCGCGGTGACTGCACTCGCTCTACTCGCGTGCGTCGCGGGCATCAGCATGTTCGCGTCCTCCGCGGCCGGTCAGGACACCGACACAACGCGTACGCCGCGCGATTCAATGGCTGCGCCCGCGGCGCCCGCGGATACGGCTCGCGCTCCCGAACGCGCGGACCCAGAACGCGCGGACACCGTCGCGATCGACACCACCGGGACCCGGTCTGCCGCGCGATCCGGCCCCTTCGATCCTCTCGCCTTTGTGCGGACGTCCCCCGGGCGGAGTGTCGTAGATACACTCTCGGCGCGGTTGCCGGAAACGGACATCCCCAACCTCTTGCAGCGAGCGGACGGCGCTTTCCTATACGACATCGGGCCGGAGGGGTGGCCGCACAGCGTGAGCCTGCTCGGTCTACCGCCCGGGGACGCGTCGTTCTGGTTTGAAGGGCGCCGCTTCCACGACCCGGTGAGCGGACGTCCCCGGTACGACCTTATCCCGCTGGCCCTCATCGAACCGCTCCGCACGGGCGTTGACCTCGGAGGAGGTCCGGTGGGTGTGTATGCCGACGGACAGAATTACGGTGGGGTCGAACCTCTGACGCAGATCCGGTACCGGCGAGACAGCAATGGTTTCTCGCGGGTGGACGTCCTGCACACGCAGAAACGCCAGTTCGACCTGTTTGGCCCGCCCGGGGTGCTGGACATCGAGTTCGGGTACGGCGGCGCGACGGCATCCGGAGAGTACGGACCGGGCACGGAGTTCGATCTTTATCGCGGGTTTCTCGGACGGATCCGCTACCGCACCGGCGACTGGGCGTTCGGACTCAGTAATTACGCAATTCGGCACCGCGTCGCTGCCCACGGAGGAATCCCGCCCTCCCGAGGTATCTTCGGAACGGTTTACCTGCGACCGATCGGTCAGCCGCGTTACGCCCGTGCCTTCCGTCAGACGGTTCGCAACGACCTGACCTTCCGCGTCCGCGGCCCGATGGTCCCCGGCCTCCCGCCGGCGCAGGCGGCGATGACGTGGACGTCGGACACGTTCGACTTTACCACGGCGTATGGAGGAGAGGGAGCCGCCGCCGACACCAACTGGGTCGTAAAATCGAATGCATTGCACGGGTCGATCACGCAGCCGCTCCTCCTCGGAGTTCATCGGCTGAGCCTGACCGGTCGCGCTCGTGTCCAGTCGCGCTCTCGGGGCACGGCTCTGCCGACCGGCGGACGGCGTGGGGAGGTACACGTGACCCTCCGGGACTCCGTCCGAGCCGCGGGGATTGAGTGGATCCTGGACGTCGGAGCGCACGCGACGGAAACGCAGCCCTTCTACCCGTCGGCCTCCGTTCGAGCCGAAACGCGCGTGGCCTCAACGGGCGTCTTCGCGGCGGCTCGATTAACCGGGCGCCGGTACGCATGGATGGAGACGACCGGCTTCGAGGGCTTCGTCGCGCCGGTCGACAACGCGCCGGCACCCCGAACCCTCCTCCTGGAAGCCGGCGTCCGGCGCAGGCTGGGGCCGATCGACGTTGGCGTGACCGGCTACGCTCACCAACAAACCCACCCGGTCGATCTGTACGCGACCGCCAACGATGGAACGCCCCCGACGGCGCTGTCGGACACGGTCACCGTTCAGGCGGCAGACACGCCTT
Source organism: Longibacter sp. (assembly GCF_051155795.1). NCBI lineage: Bacteria > Pseudomonadati > Rhodothermota > Rhodothermia > Rhodothermales > Salisaetaceae > Longibacter > Longibacter sp. The sequence goes on along the minus strand of NZ_DAXETW010000023.1, from coordinate 6,577 downwards.
TTCGCCAGGCCGGTGTCGTGCTGGATCTCAGCTGGCGAACGCGGGCGGAGCGCGGCCTCTACGCACGGGTCACGGGGACGGCCCACGAGTTCCTAAACCCGGACGCATCCCTGCTGCACGCGCGGTCGTCCCGGACACTCCCCTCAGCGCATGCCCGGGGCGTCGTCGGCGCCCGCTTCCTGCTCTTCCAGGATCTTATCTTCGATGCCCGCGTCGAGGGGCAAGGCTGGTCCGAGATGAGCAGCCGTCTCCTCCACACCCCAACCGGGCGACTTGTCGTCCCACCGCTGAACGCCCCGGAACCGTCGTTGACCGCCCGTCCGGTGACGTCGCCACTGATCGGTCCGGACGGTGTGGTCGACGTGCACGTTGATATCGACCTGTACGGGGCGACGCTCTTCTTTACCTTCGAGAACGCCCTGGGCGGTACCGGGGTCGACATTGGATCGCTGATTGTGCCGACGTATCCGCTGCCGGATCAGCAATTTCGCTTCGGCGTCTACTGGGCCATTTTCGATTGATCGACAGTGCCTACTCCCGCCCTGCCGCCCACCCGGAACGTGAAACGACGGCCCCTTTGCGGGCTTGCGGATCCGGGGCGGACTGTGTAGCTTACAGAATTGTAAACATGCGTCCGACGGCCTGCTTTCATGACAACCATGACGACGCGCACGCCGGCGGTTGCCGGGCTTCGGTCCGGTGGAACCGCTTCCCGGGCCGACATGAATTCGGCACGTCTCTCGTCCTGTTCCTCCCGACCCACTGCACACTATGAGCAACCGTCGTTCCGGCGATAACGTGATTCGCTGTTCGTTTTGCGGATCATCAGCGCAGGAAGCCAACTCGATGGTCGCCGGACCGGACGTTTACATTTGCGATCGCTGCATTCACGAGGCGTCCGGCATCGTGAAGGGGGAAGGGGGAGGGACGTACCGCGCGGGTCCGACAGGCGATGCCGTCCGGACGACCCCGATGGCACCGCACGAGATCAAGGCCGCTCTCGACGAATACGTGATCGGTCAGGACGCCGCCAAGAAGGCCATGTCCGTGGCGGTCTACAATCATTTCAAGCGGATCGACGCCGACCAGTACGTCCACGACTACAAGGACGTCGAGCTCGAAAAGTCGAACATCTTGCTGATCGGCCCGACGGGAACGGGCAAAACCCTGCTGGCTCGGACGCTGGCGCGTATTCTGGATGTCCCCTTCTCCATCTCTGATGCGACGGCGCTGACGGAAGCGGGATACGTCGGGGAGGACGTGGAAAGCATCCTGTCGAATCTTCTCCGATCGTGCGACTTCGACGTCACCGAAGCGCAGCGAGGCATCATTTACATCGACGAGATCGACAAGATTGCCCGAAAGTCGGAGAACGCTTCGATCACACGGGATGTATCCGGCGAGGGCGTTCAGCAGGCCCTCCTCAAGCTTCTGGAGGGGACCGAAGCGGGCGTTCCGCCGAAGGGGGGCCGCAAGCACCCGGAGCAGAGCCTCGTCAGTGTGGACACCCGCAACATCCTGTTCATTTGTGGAGGCGCGTTCGACGGGCTTGGAGAAATCGTGCAGCGCCGGCTGTCTAAGTCCACCCTCGGGTTTCGGTCGGATCGAACCGACGACCGGCGCCTGGACAAGGACGACCCCGCGATCTTCGGCCACGTGGAGCCCGATGATCTGCTACGTTTCGGCCTGATCCCGGAGCTGGTCGGTCGATTGCCGGTGACGACCTCGCTGAGTACGCTCACCGATGAGGAAATGAAGCGTATCCTGACCGAGCCGAAGAATGCGCTGATCAAGCAATACCAGAAGCTGTTCGCGATGGACGGCATCGACCTCAGCTTTGAACCGGAGGCGTTGCAGGCCGTCGTCGAACAGGCGCGCGGTCTCGGTACGGGGGCCCGCGGTCTACGCTCGGTGATGGAAGGAATAATGCTGGATGTAATGTTCGAAGTGCATCGTATGCAGGGGGTCGGCGCCGTACGCATTACGGAAAGCACCATCCGGGAAGGGTCGGGACCGATGTACGACGAACGCAAGGCCAGCGCGTGACGTGGGGAATGAGTCTCGCGGCGTGGTGCGTTCCAGCCTCCGAGGCCGGGTCGTAACATGCCGATGAAAGGCGGGATCGATTTTTGCCTCATGAGGTACAGTGGTTCCGGAAACGACCTGTACGTCCTCCGTCCGTCGTGTGCTGTCGCATGAAATCATTGATGTCGCCCGACACGTCGAGCTCTACGGTTTCTCTCGATGGCTCAACCGCGTCCACGCTCCGCGTCTGGAGAACGGCGCTGTTGTACGCGCTGGCTATCGCCATCGGCCTCAACCTGTTCGTGGCGCGCCCCTTCGTTGTGCCAACGCCCTCGATGGCCCGAACGGTCATCCCGGGGGACTACATCCTCGTCTCCAAGCTGCATTACGGCCCGCGGACGCCGATGACCGTGCGGCTTCCGTTCACGGGACCGATCGCCGATCTTCATTTTCCCTCCGTTCGGCTCCCCGGGTTCACCGCCCCCAATCGCGGGGACGTTGTCGTTTTTAATCTGCCGACGGAGAGCGGGCCGATCGACCAGCGGACGCCCTACCTGAAGCGAATCGTGGCCCTTCCCGGCGACACCCTCTCCATTCGCGACAAGCAGGTCTACGTGAACGGCATGGCGGAGTCGCTCCCCGCAACGGCGCAGCAACGATGGCGCGTTGAGATGGCGGGGACTCAGTTGTGGGTGTCGCCGGACGAGTTGCGCTCCCTCGGCGCCGGTACCGCCTACGGTACGCATCGCTCGGGTTCGTTCGAGGTCAGCGCGACTCGGGACGTGGCCGCGCGAATTGCCGATCTGCCGGAGGTGGAATCCGTCCACCCCTCGGTCGTGGCGCAGGAGCGGCGCGCGTCCGTCTCCCTCTTCCCCGAGGGCTCCGGCAATACGACCGACCGCTTTCGGCCCATGCGGATCCCGAAAGCTGGTGACGAGATCTGGCTATCGCCGCGGACACTGCCAATGTATCGCGATTTGATCGAACGTCATGAGGGCCGCGAGGTCACGGTTCGCGACGGCACGGTCCACATCAACGGCACCCCAACGCAGCGATATACGATCGAACGCGACTACTACTTTACGCTCGGCGACAACCGCGACAATTCGTTCGACAGCCGCTTCTGGGGCTTCGTGCCCGAAGACCACATGATCGGCAAAGCGGTCTGGACCTTCTTCTCCTGGGATCCGGAGCAGGAGGCGATGCGGCCTGACCGCTTTGGTCCCCTCCGCTGAGCTACCGGAAGCGACAGATCATGGTGGATCGATGAGTGCGCGGACGTCCGTCGCTCCGTCAGGTCCGGGACGGCTCCGCGTCTTCGACCGCCCTGGGAGCCGGCGTGCTATCGGCGGGCTCCCTGCGGTTGCGCGATCGCTCTTCGATACGCTCCTTAAGAGCGCGCATCATCCCGGCGTAGACGACCCGGTGCGGAAGAGCGATCAGATTCCAGTAAATCGTTCCGGCGAGTCCTTTCGGCTCGAAAAAAACGAGTTGCGACACGCGGCAGCGTTGATCCGACAGAGCTTCGACCTCGAACTGCAGCCACGCCCGTCCCGGCAACTGCATTTCTGCGCGCAACCGTAGCATACGGGTCGGCTCGTCCTCCTCCAGCGCTTCGACGCGCCAGAAGTCGACGGCATCCCCCACGCGCAGATCGGTGGGGTTCCGGCGCCCCCGACGGAATCCCACACCGCCCGAAACCTGGTCGATCCAGCCGCGAATATGCCAGAGAACATCGGCATACAGCCAACCGGATTCGCCTCCGAGACCCTTGATCACATCGAAGGCAGTCTCAGCCGACGCATCCACGTTTACGCTGCGCGTCTCCTTGAACAAGCCTTCCGTCGTCTCCAGTTCTGCCGTCATCTCATTCTTTTGCGGCGACGAAGACCGGGCGCTGTTCCAGACCGTCGGGACCTCATCCGATTCCGCCCGCCGGAGTGCCAGCCGCAGCGCGGCCTCGAACGGGATAGGCTCGATGTCCGGAAAGAGGCCTCGAGCGTGGTCCGGGTCGTCGACGACGACCTCATTGTCGAGTCCTTCGATTAGGGGGCGGGCAATGCTGTTGGCGATCGGAGTCACGAGCCCGACCCAGTGGGACGAGAGCGTTGGCGTGAAAAAGGGGACGGGGACGAGCGTGCGCTGGAGCCCCCGCACCTCGGCGTATTTGCGAAACATCTCGCCGTACGTCAGCACGTCCCCTCCGCCGATCTCGATGATTTGACCTGCGCTATCCGGCGTCCGCAGCGCCGCCATCAGGTATTCGAGGACATTGCGGATGGCGATCGGTTGCGTCGGTGTACTGACCCATTTGGGGCAAATCAGAACCGGGATACGCTCGGTCAGATACCGAACCAGTTCGAACGAGAGGGAGCCAGACCCGACGATCTGTGCCGCGCGAAATTCCGTTACAGGGACGGGGCCGTCGCGGAGGTGATCGCCGGTTTCCATCCGGCTGAGCAAGTGCTCCGACTGCTGCTCTCCCTTCGGACGCATACCGCCGAGGTAGATGAGGCGATTTACGCCCTTTGCCTGTGCGGCTTTTCGAAAGTTTGTAGCCAGGATACGGTCTCGCTCGGCAAAGTCGTCGCCCGTGCCGAGGGAGTGGATAAGGTAGTAGGCAGCATCGATCCCCTCCATAGCAGCCTCAATGTCCTCCGGGTTCATGGCGTCGCCCACGGCGATGTCGACGCGGTCCCCCCAGGGTTGAGCGCGGAGGCGGCGCTCGCTCCGAACGAAGCAGCGCACGTCGTACCCCTCCTGGAGAAGACAGGGGACGAGGCGACCACCGACGTAACCGGTTGCGCCGCTGACCAGAACACGTTCAGGCTTTGAATCGGACATGACGTAGCATCATGTGTACAATGAACCGTCGGGCCGCGGGCAGTGGGTGCCGCTTTGACGAGAGATCTGCCCGTTTCTTGAATATAAGCGACGTACATTCCTACGCCACCATCCTGTTGCGGGTTGACGGTTGTAACCAGTTCTGGACGTTCTGATTACGAAAATCTCCCACTACAAAGGGACCACGTTTCCATACATAGGTTAAGCAAGACACGCGAAGTGACGGGCGCGCCGTTGTCATTTGGCTTCGGCGGATACCGTCCTCTTCTGCATCTAGACCGTCCTTTTCATTACAGCGGACACCATCTCATGGCAGACAAGAAGGAAGGTACCGAAACCTGGCCCGAACTCGCAATTGGCCTGTACGACCGGTTGACCGGTCGCGGCGCCGAGATTACGTATGAATTTGAGGACTTCGAGCTTTCCGTGCCCAGTAAGGTCGGTGCGGACGCCGACCACGCCCAGTGGAAAATGAATGGCAGCCTCAAGATCCGCACGACGGATAAGCGGAACTAACCGTTTGTACCCATGGCCGCGGGGGAGGACCCGGCACGGCATGCGCAACCCCGATTCGCGACGCGATTTGCGTCCGTATCGGGGTTTCTGTGTCGTAGACCGCCGGCCGGATCCCTCCGCTTCGTCGGTGCCGTATACTGTCCCGTGAAGCCGCCAATCAACGCCTCCTCGTCCAGCGCTCCGTCCACTGCACTCACCGACCCATGTCTCTCCCTCTCGAAGTACTCGCTGACCTGACGCTCGCCATCGACGGCGAAGACATACAGATTCAGGGGGACGGCGAAGTTGTGGTCGTCGATCTTCCCTCCATTCGTGCCGGTCAACGCCTGCTGCGGTCCGGCCCCTGGTCCGGAGATGTTCGCCGACTGCGCACGGAGCAATTTAACACGGCACTGCGGACAGCCGGAATCACCGTCGAGATTCGATACCGAGGCGAGACGATTGCGCGGCTCGGGAGCGGTGCCACGCCCAATGCCGTTGCCCGGCTCCTCGACGTCGGCGAGATCGAACTTCACCCGGTGAAAGCCATCCGAGCCGAAGCACGGGCGCGCCCTCTAACGACGCTCGCCGTTATAGGCGGAACGTCCGCTCTAATCGCCTATCTCATTTCACGCCTTCGCAAGTAGACGCAAGGGCCGCCAGCACCTCACGACGTGGACTCCGCGTCCCGGCCGTTCACCCGCACGAGCTGCCGGTTCTTGAGCGACACCTCGACAATGGTGCCGCGATCGGACGGGCGAATCGCAAAGCCGGCCTGAATCGCACGGGCACGCTGGCGCATGATCCGGAGCCCCATCCCTTCCGGATCCTGAATGGCATCGCGAGAAATGTGCGTGCCGTTATTCTCGATCGTCATCCGTAGGTGATCGTCGGTCGAACGGACGACGACTTCAATGACGGTCGCTCCCCCGTGCTTAACGGAGTTTGTGATGGCCTCCTGCGTGATCCGGTAGAGCTGCGTGGCGATGTCGGCGGACGTCACATCCACATCTGCATCGGCGCGTACGGTGCACGTGACCCCGTACAGTGCCTCCGCGTTGGAGGCGAGCTCCTGCAAGCCCGGAATCAGCCCGTCATTCGCAAGGCTCACCGGGTATAGCTGACGGACGTGCTTGCGCAGCCCGTTAAGGCCGTTGCGCATGTGTTGCCGGAGGGACTCAAGTTCCTCGGTGAGGTCGTCATCTCCGCGCTC
>NZ_DAXETW010000022.1:0-4684 GCF_051155795.1 Longibacter sp. | reverse complement strand
GGCCGGGAAAGAACGACATTGCATCGAGAGCAGAGGCTTCTCCAATTCTCCCTCTCCCCCACTCTCCCTTTCTCCAAAGCCGGGAGGGATCACGTGCGTTTCCGCGTCAAGACCGACATCGGACGTTCGTACTTTCATACCTTCACACCTTCAACCAGCCCTTGGCCCTTGCGAAGATCGGCGTTCAGAGGGGCCGGGGAGCGGAGCGTCCCATCACTTTTTTCGGTCGCAAGCTGGCGAAACCGAACGGTGGGGAAATTCTCCCTGTCTGAAACCTCGAAGCGGAATGCTTGCGTGTGACACCGGCGCTCAAAGAGAGGTTGAGTTTGGAGAATTTCAGCGAAGCGGATGGGACCCTCAGCCGATCTTCGGCAGGCCTTGACCTTTTTGTCGGTTTTGGGTCAAGCCAAAATCGACACCAAAAGCCAGGGTGGATGCACGACCTTCGTCTGTGGTGCATATCGTGTTGAACGTCCGAACGGCATCTCGTCGGATCACGCGGATCGTTGTGCGCGGTGCAGGCATCCCAGGATTCCAAGTCAACCTTCCCTGTGTCTCATTTTTTGACTGGCCAAAAAAACGAGACGCAAAAATACCACACCAAACCGGCACTAGCTCGCTATGCTCGCGTCGCGAAACAAATCCAAAGGGCCCGTAGGGTCATCCTGGCGACGCGCGAGCGAAGCTCGCTCAGACAGGGATTTGTTCTGTTCGTGGCTCTGGCTGCACGCACCACGGGCACTAACTCGCGATGCTCATGTCGCTCGAGACGACGAACCGCGCAAGGCCGGGGAAGAACTGCAGGCCATGGCCGTGGAACCTGTACTTCCGCGCGACACGGTTCGCGAACCGAATACCTACAGACATACAAACCTACACACAGCTTTTCCCTCTTCAACCAGCCGTTGGCCCTTGCAAAGATCGGCACAGAGGTGGGTGCGGGTCTCCACCCAATGATATCAAGCTCTTTCGATCGCCGAAAACAGGATACTCAAAGAGACCGGGGCCAAGATCACGACGAGGCCGCAAGGTCCGCGCGACGCGACCGGAGCAGGAGCCAGCCGCTGAGGGCGGCGGCGGCGAGGGCGATGCCGGAGAGGACGACGAAGAGGGCCATCGGGCCGGAGGTGTCGAGGAGCCACCCGGCCAGCGGGGCGCCGATCGCACCGATGCCGAAGACGCCCAGGTACGTGAAGCCATACGACAGGCCCCGCGCCCGGGCCGGGGTGTACTCGGCCACGGTTGCCTGGTAGAGCGGTTGGACCAGGAACAGAAAGAAGCCGAGCACGGCACTTCCCAGGAGGACAGTGGCGGTGCTGATCTGCACGACCGGCAGGAAGGCCAGCGCGATGATAGACAGCAAGGTCAAGGCGCCGAGCATGCTCACCTCCGTCGGAAAGCGGTCGGTGAGCTTGCCGCCGACGAACTGGCCGAGCATACCGATCATGAGGATGCCGGCGTAGACGTAATGCTCGGCGTCGAGTCCGAGAGGCAGTTGGAAGGTGACCACGTCGCCAAGCAGGTCGGGGAGAAAGGTCAGTACGCCGCGATAGTACAGGCCGGAGAGCATCACGATGGCGAAGACGCCGGCGAACGCGGTGGCAAACAGCTGCCGCGACGTGATCCCCAGGCGACGGATGACGTGACCGGATGCCTCGTTGGTCGGGGACAGCTCGGGGCCTTCCGCAGCGTGCTCGTCAAACGTCGACGACAGGGCATACGCCGTCGCCAGGACAGCCGGCACGGCCAGGATCAGGGCAACCCATTGCCAGTCGCCGATCCAAGCAAGGAGCAGCGCCGTCGCCAGCGGGCCGAGTGCGATGCCCGCGTTGCCGGCCATGCCGTGGAGCGCAAGGGCGCGTCCCCGCTGCGTCACCCCTTTGCTGATCAGCGACAGGCCGGCCGGATGGTAGACGCTCGCCGCAATGCCCCACGCGGCCATCGACGCGGTGAGTGCCCACGGACTGGACGAGATGCTGAGCAGCGCAAACGACCCCCCCATGCCGGCGAGACACATCGTAATCAGGCCGCGCGAACCGAGCCGATCAGACAGAATGCCCCCCGGGATGGCGCCCAGCCCGAAGAGGGCGTACCCGAGACCGACCATCAATCCCAGCTCTTTGTTCGGGATCTGCAGCGCATCGCTCCAGACCGTCACGAAGATCGGAATCGAGAGCTCGTAGGTGTGAACCATCGCATGCGCGATCGAAACGAGACCTACGATAGATCGGTCGTTCGGGGTCATGGCGTGCGGCCGTGTGGGAAGAGCGTTTAGGCCAAGGGTACGAAAACCGAAGTTGCCGGATCCGTGGGGGACGGCGGCAGGTTTCGGTCACCGCGCAGCACAGGTCGCATCGTCGGCCGCGGTTGCTGCAACGTTTTCGATTCGCCATTACGGTTTTCCGAATACGTGCCGTAGGTTTTCCCATCGAACCACCTGTTCGTCTACAGCCTGCTGCCCGCATGACCGACCTGATGGAGTACCCGCCGTTTCCGGGATTTCGCGACGAGGCGTTCGACTTTCTCCGTAAGCTGGAGGACCACAACGACCGCGACTGGTTCAAGCCGCGAAAGGACACGTACGTCGACGAACTGCGGGGGCCGCTCGAGTGCCTGATCGCGGATGTTGCCCGCCGGATGCACGACGCAGGACTTCCGCTCACGGGCGACCCGAAGAAGTCGCGCTTCCGGATCTACCGCGACACCCGTTTCTCCGAGGACAAGCGCCCGTACAAAACGAACGTCGGGTGCGTCTTCGACCGGAGCGGCAGCAAGGACAAGAACGGTGTTGTGTACGTCCACATCGAGCCCGGCGCCTCTTTTTTGGCGGGTGGCTTTTACCAGCCGGCGGTAAAATACTTGCGCCCGGTGCGCGAACGGATCGCCAGTTCGCCGGCGGTATTCTTCGACCTGCTCCAGCGCATGGAGGAGCGAGGGCTACCCGTCCACAGCCGGGACGACACCCTCACCGGCATGCCGCGCGGCTTTTCCCAGTACAAAGACGACGAGGACCTGGCGGACGTCCTCCGGTGGAAGCACTACCTGGTGACGCGGGAGGTCGACGATGAAGCGCTGATGACGCCCGACTTCGCCGCGGATGTGGTTCAGATGGGCGAGGACGCGCGTCCGCTGCTGGATTTCGTGTGGGACGCCGCGGAGGGCGGGGCCTGATCGAGAAAATTTGGCGACGTCACGGATGCAGGCCGAAGTAGATTCCGGCGGACTGGTTTTTGCCGCTCTTGTGTCTGACGTCTGCTGCAGGGAAATGACCGGCAGCGGGCGCAGGGTCACGATTAAGGATTCGCATCCGCATCATGTCACAGTCTCTCCACCCGCTCATCGACACATTCTTCGAGTCGAATGTCCTCCAGGCGGACGGACCCGTCTTTGTGGACTTCTGGGAGCCGCGCTGTCGGGCCTGTCAGGCCACGCGGCCCGACCTGGACCGCCTCGAGGAGCACCTCGGCGACCGCGGACGGGTCATCTCGTTGAACGTCAATAGCTACCCGGACCTCGCCCATACCTTCGACGTCGCCGCCGTGCCCACGCTTCTGGCCTTCCGCGAGGGCGACGTGACCGGCCGACTCGAGGGTGCGCGAAAGATCGGCGCCTTCGTGAATCGGGTTACGGAGACGGTCTCCATGCGGCAGGCGGCCTGATCGCGCCGCGCATGCTGTAGGGATAAATCAGGTGCGTTCAATCATTTGCATGTCTGGTTAACGGCCGCCCCCGGTGCTCCGCTGCTTGAATGATTGAGTGGGAGGGCGATCTGCTGTATACTTCGCCAGCCCTCCGTCTCTCATACCGCTTCGCGCATGGAAACTCGTTCGTTCGGTTCCACCGGCCTCTCTGTCACATCGATCGGCCTGGGCCTGGCCGCTCTGGGTCGCCCCGGCTACATCAACCTCGGCCACGGGGACGACCTCAGCGGCCGCCGCGAGGTCGACGCCCTTCGCCGCCATACGCACGACGTGCTCGACGCGGCCTGGGACCTCGGCATCCGCTACGTTGACGCCGCCCGGTCGTACGGGCGTGCGGAGGCCTTCCTCGGTAACTGGCTCCGCTCGCGGGGGCGCGACCCGGACGAGGTGACCGTGGGGTCGAAATGGGGCTACACCTACACCGCCGACTGGCAGGTGGATGCCGACGTGCATGAGGTGAAGGATCACTCCCTCAGCGTTCTTCAGCGCCAATGGCCGGAAAGTAAGGAGCGCCTCGGTGATCACATCGATCTGTACCAGATCCACTCGGCGACGCTCAAGACCGGCGTGCTGGAGGACCCCAAGGTGGCCAACGAACTGATGCGCCTGCGGGAGAAGGAAGGTATTGCGATCGGCCTGTCGCTCAGCGGACCCCGGCAGGCGGAGACGCTCGAGAAGGCCCTGGAGGTGACGGTCAATGGGGAGCGGCTGTTCGATGCCGTGCAGGCGACGTGGAATCTGCTGGAGCCGTCTGCCGGCGCCGTGCTGCAGGCGGCGAGCGAGGCCGGGCTGGGCGTTATCGTGAAGGAAGCCCTGGCCAACGGACGACTGACGCCACGAAACGATCGACCCGCGTTTGCCGACCGTTATCATCTTCTTCAGGCGGAAGCGGGCCGACTCGGCACGACTGTTGATGCTTTATCTCTTGCAGCTGTAGTACATCAGCCGTGGTCGGACGTCGTCCTCAGCGGCGCGGCCACCGT
>NZ_DAXETW010000021.1:0-23388 GCF_051155795.1 Longibacter sp. | reverse complement strand
TTGCGGGTGACGTCCAGCGCTTCGGCGGCCTCGCGGTAGCTCATGCCCTCGATGAAGCACAGCTCGAAGGCTGCGCGACGCCGCTCGGGAAGCTGCTCGATGGCTGCGTCGACGGTTTCGCGTAGGAGCGTGATCTGAGCGTCGGCATCGGGCGCCGGCGTTGCGTCATCTTGCTCACGGTCGAGGTCGACGTCGGGCCGGTCGCCGTGGTCGCGGAAGAAGTTGAGGGTCCGCGTGTAACCGATTCGGAAGAGGTACGACCGGAGGGACCGATCCGGGTCGATGTTTTGCCGATGCGTCCACACGTAGATAAACGCGTTCTGAACGATGTCGGCCGCGGCGTCCTCTGGTACGCCCCGGCTGCACACGTATCCGAAAAGCCGGCTGTGGTGTCGGTCAAAAAATTCCCGGAAGGCCTCTCGGTCACCGTCACGGATCCGTCGGGCCAGATCTTCGGCCTCCGGTTCGTCGCGAAGAGCCAGACCGAGCAGCAGGAGACCGAGTGCCGTAGAAGCCGACATGCGTGGGGGAAAACAAAAGCGAGGAACTGGAAAGAAACCGATGAGGGATGCCGCCCGGCACCGGACGTCACACGGACGTCAGCCAGTGGTCCACCGTCCGTTCTATCGAAAAGGCGGTGTCCGGATCGAACGAGAAGTCCCGGTGCACCCAGTCGCCGCTTCCATCGCCGACCGGGCGATAGGCCTCCCGGTACTCATCCGCGCGCTCGACGATCTCACGTAGCGCGCGGGCGGCGCGGTCCACATCGTCTTTCGTGTTGTAGAGACCGAACGAGATGCGCACCATGCCGGGCTGCTCGCGTGCCGGTGCTCCATCCCCTGCGGCAGGCGCATCCTCCGGGCCGCACGTATCGGTGCACGACGCCGGTGCCACGCCTCGCTCATCGCTGATACCGAGGAGCTGGCGGACGAACGGCTGCGCGCAGAAGCACTCGTTGCGGACGGCGATCCCGTAGTAATCGTTGAGAATAGCCGTCACGAGGCCGTGCGGGAGACCGTCCAGGTTGAATGTGATCACGCCGATGCGTTCGGCCACTTCGAGACGATGTGAACCGTAGATATGCAACCCCTCGATGGCCTCGAAATGCGTCAGGGCGTACTGCGTCAACTCGCGCTCGTCCTCTGCCACCAGATCCATCCCGATCCGGCCCAGCACGTAGAGCGTCGCCGCCAGCAGAAAGGCGCCCGGCAGATTCGGCGTGCCGGTTTCCTCGCGCTCCGGCAGGTCGTCCGTCACGACGTAGCGCTCCGTATCGACGAACTCGACGATTCCACCGCCGACCTCCTGCGGCTCGAGGCCGGCAAACAGATCTTCGCGAGCCACGATGACGCCTGGACTCCCGGGAGCGTAGATCTTGTGGCCGCTGAGACAGAGAACGTCAATCCGCTCATCCGGCGCGTTTCCGCACATCGACAGCGGAACATGTGCGGCCGACTGGGCGGCGTCGACGACGCACAGCGCGCCGGCGTCATGCGCCATCCGTGCGATCTCATGAATCGGGTTGACGATGCCCGTGACGTTAGAGGCAGCGGTCACGGCCACGTAGTTCAACCGGTCGGCATGCTCGTCGATCGCAGCCTGCAAGGCGTCCATGTCCACCCGACCGGCTTCCCCGTTCGGGTCCTGCTCGAGTGGGACGTGGACGACCGTCCCCGCGTGCTTCCGGTGGGGGAGGTCGTTGGCGTGATGCTCCATCATCGTCGTGATCACCACGTCGCGATCGGGGCGCTGCTCCGATAGCACGCGCGCCATCCGGTTCAGCCCGCCGGTGACGCCGTTTCCGCAGAAGATCACCGTGTCATCCGCCCCCGCGCCGACGAAGTCCGCCACGATGTCGTGACTCCGGTGATACACCTCCGTCATGATGCGCGCGCCAAAGTGAAGCTGCGAGTGCGTGTTGGCATAATGGGCCATCGCCCGGTTTGCGACGTCCTCCGCGACCGAGAGCCTCAGGTTGGATGCGGCGCTGTCGAGGTACGTGCGCCGTGCGGTCGTGCCGTCGGCGAGCGGGTACGTCGTATGCAGCCCGGTGAACGAGCTCCGCAGGGCTTCCAGACGACGATGGCGCTCCGCCAGGCTTCCGAGCGGATCGATGTGGGTTCGGACCGTAGAATCCATGTCGAGTTCAGAAACCGGTGCGTGGAAACAGTGAGTCGAGCGATCAACCGCGGGAGGACTCCGCCAGTTGAGCATTCGCAGAACGGGCGCAGCCGGCCATTCGTGGCGTCGAGCCGGCACAGCCCGAGTGGGTCAGACAGCAAATGCGGACGGGACCCGTTCGTTGAATTGTGACGAATAACCTACGGGACAAGACCGAAAGAAGCATCCGCCGATCAAGCAATTTGCATCAAGCCTGCGTAGACCTGAGTATAGACGGTCACGCGTGCACCGCTCTCTCCCGCGTGCTCGTTCGTTTCGTGAGATCAATGGTTGTTCAACATGCGCACGCTTTTCCCCGTCGAGCGGCTTTGTCGTACGTATCAGGCCCTCGTCGCCTTCCCCGGCAGGTGGTTCGGATGCTCTCTGCTTCTACTTGTCCTCTTGCTGTCGAGCGTTTCGCCTGCACAGGCACAGACCATGTTCACCCGCCCGTACCTTCCCTCCACGCTCTCCGTGGAGGCCGTTCGTCCGGCGTACGACGACGATGCGCCGGGGGCTACGACCGGCGCCCTCTTTTTCTCGGCGTCGTATACCCTGGACCGAAACATCGAGATTATCGGCGAACTCCCGGTAGCACACGCCAGCGGTACGGGGATCGAGAGCGATGTGGCGCTCGGCAACCCGATGCTTGGCTTTGGGCTCAGCAGCACCCGCATCCCGCTCCTCGTTGAGGTCGGCGTGCGCCTTCCAGTCGCCGACGGATCGCTTGCCACCCGCCTCGGCCGCGCGGCCGACTACGGTCGCGGGGCGGCGTTTATCGAAGAAGAACGGCAGGCCTTCCTGCTGGGCAATACGCGATTCATGCTCGGTCAGAAGACCTCCGTTCGCGTCCGGGGCGGCTTCGCGGTCAGCGTCTTCGACGAGGAGACCGGAGCGGGCACGACCATCACGCAGCGTGACCTTCGCCTGCGCTACGCCGTGCAGCTGTGGCGGGAAGGCCAGCGCCTGATCACGGGCCTATCCTTTACCGGCCGCGGGACGACGACGGCCCCGGGCGCCTACAGCGACAAGAGCCGGCACCATTTAGCGGCCACCGCGCTCCTCGACTTCCGCCGGGTCGCGCCGGGGATCACCGTCGGGCTGCCCCTCAACGCCGAGGACCGGGACATCGCCTCGTTCCTCTTCGGCCTCAGCCTCGACATCCGACTCTGGTAGACGCGGCGACGGCAGACGCGTAGGTGGCACCCAGCCCGTCGCGGTCTCCGGCGAACCGGTATGGGTAATAGAAAACGGCTCGGCGCCAGACCTCTGCGGTCCGGCATCGAGCCGTCTGGTATTCAGGCTGCAACTCGCCTTCAGGCGCCCACGCCTTCGGGCTCCTGCTCTTTTTCCTCCTCCCCGTCCTCCAGGACAATCTGCTTTCGCAGGCGAGCAACCGGAATGCTCAGGTGCTTGCGGTACTTCGACACCGTACGTCGGGCGATCTTGAACCCCTTCTCCTCCAGCTTGTCCGCGAGTTTCTGATCGGAATAGGGCGACGTCTTGTCCTCCGCGTCAACGATCTGTTGAAGGACGGCCTTCACCTCCTTGTTGGAAACCTCGTCCCCGTCCACCGTCTCCAGTCCCTCAGAGAAGAAGTATTTGAGCTCGTACACACCGAACTCACTTTGAACGTACTTGCCGTTCACCACGCGGCTCACGGTCGAAATGTCCATGTCGATGATCTCCGCAATGTCCTGCAGGATCATCGGCTTCAGATTGCCTTCCCCGTAGCGGAAAAAGTCTTCCTGCAACTGAACGATCGCATCCATCACAAGCGTCATCGTATGACGGCGCTGGTTGATCGAGTTAATAAACCAGCGGGCGGAGTCGAATTTGTTCTTCAGAAACTGCTTCGTCTCCTTGTCAATGTCTTTTTTCCCCTTCGCCTTCGCTTTCGCTTTCTTCTTCTTCTCCCGCTTTTTCTGAGCACGAAGCTTCTCCAGCATCTTGCGGTAGTGCCGCGAGATGTGCAGGTCGGGCGCGTTCCGGCCGTTCAGGGTAATGATGAACTCGCCATCGACGAAGCGAACCGTGAAGTCCGGCGTGATGTAATTCGTTTCTTCAGAAAACTGCCCCTCGCCCGGCTTCGGGTCCAGACGCTGCTGAATCAGGTCGAAGGCCGTCTTGAGCTCGCGATCATCCACACCAAGGCGCTTTTTGAGCTTGCCAAAGTGCTTCATCGTGAAGGCCTTGTAGTGGTCCTCCAGCATCTCGATCGCCGTATTGCGCCCGTCAACGTCCTCCGGCATCCGGTATAGCTGAAGGAGCAGGCATTCCTGCAGGTCCCGCGCGGCGATACCCGGCGGATCGAGCGACTGAACCTGACGCAGCACCTGTTCGACGTCATCGACCTCGAGCTCGATGCCCTGATTAAACAGGATGTCGTCGATGATCGACTCCGGATCGCGACGCAGGTAGCCGTCCTCGTCGATGGATCCGATAATCTGCTCGGCGACCATCTCCTCGGTCTCCGACATATTGAGAAAGCTCATCTGGTTCTTGAGCTGCTCGGACAGGGTCGTACTCGACCGCATCGGGCGCTCCCGATCATCGTCGTCCTCGCTGTAATTCGGATTGGCCTTGTAGCCGTACAGGTCGTCACTGCTATTGAGCAGATCTTCGACGTCGAACTCATCCTCGTCGTCGGTCTCCAGTTCGTTCTCCATCTCCGCCTCCGTGGCGTCGATCTGCTCCTCCTCCCGCTTCTCCTCTTCGTCCAGGCCCTCCTCAAGCAACGGGTTCTCCTCCAGCTCTTCCTTGATCCGCATCTCAAGATCAAGGGTGTTGAGCTGCAGCAGCTTGATGTACTGAATCTGCTGCGGAGAAAGCTTCTGCTGAAGTTCTTGTTTTTGATGGAGTTCAAGCATGAGACTGTGACGACCTGGTGCATCCGAGAGAAGAGGAAGACCGTGGAGCAACGAAACGATGTGAGACACGAAATGCCGCGTCCTCGCGCGATGCCTCCGTTCCGCCGGTCTAAGCTGCGTGGGTTGAGTGGGTACCACAATATCTATTCCGTTTGCTTGTTTCTTAACGCAAGCCTCTCATCAAGGTTTGCTAGATCGGCGCACTTCGGCGTAATCCCTGTGTGAAGGCAGACGTCTGACGGTGCCCGGGGCAACGAAACCCTTCGCCCCTGTCCGGCTTGAACCTGACCCGTTTCGTGCCGATCTCTCGTCGTCGTCCCCTATGGATTCCGCTCGCTCCGAACCACTCCGTCCCGATGCCTCCACGGCGGACGCTGACCTCGAGACCCAGCTCCGCCCGCAGAGCCTGGATGAGTTCGTCGGCCAGGAGAAAATCAAGGAGAACCTCCGGATTTTTATGACGGCGGCTCTACAGCGGAGCGAGGCCCTGGACCACGTACTCCTCTCGGGGCCGCCCGGTCTGGGCAAAACGACGCTGGCCTACATCGTGGCGAACGAAATGGCCGCGCGCATCCGGACCACGAGCGGACCGGTACTCGAAAAGCCCGCCGATATTGCCGGTGTCCTCACCAACCTGGAGGAAGGGGACGTCCTGTTCATCGACGAAATCCACCGGCTGAGCTCCGTCGTCGAGGAATACCTGTACTCCGCGATGGAGGACTACCGCATCGACATTGTGATCGACGCGGGGCCGAACGCTCGCACGGTGCAGATCGAATTGCCGCCCTTCACGCTGATCGGTGCGACCACGCGAAAGGGCCTCCTGACCGCTCCCCTGCGCGCCCGCTTCGGCATTGACTTCCGCTATGACTACTACACGGCGACGCTGCTTCAGCAGATCACACTCCGCTCGGCGCGGATCCTGCAGGTCGATGCGACGGACGACGGGGCGTACGAGATCGCGCGGCGGTCGCGCGGAACACCGCGGATTGCCAACCGGCTCCTCCGCCGCACGCGAGACTTCGCCGAGGTCGAAGGCGACGGCCAGATCACAAAGGCGATTGCCGATCGAGCCCTGAACGCGCTCGACGTTGACGAAGAGGGGCTCGACGACATGGACACCCGCATTCTTCTGACGCTGATCGAGAACTTCGGCGGTGGGCCGACCGGGCTAAAGAATCTCGCGGTATCTGTCGGGGAGGATTCGGGTACGATCGAGGAGGTCTACGAACCCTACCTCATCCAGGAGGGATTTCTCGAGCGGACGCCTCGCGGACGCATCGCTCTGCCCCGCGCCTACCGCCACTTCGACCGAAAACCGCCGAAGGGGCGAGGCCCCTCCCTCTTTGACGAGGATGAGGATGGACGCGGCGATCTTTAGCAACTCGGAATCGCGTTCTGAAGGACGAACGACCGATGGCCCTCGTCGACAGCCCGGTTACACGCGTAAACCTGTCGACACGAATTGCCGCGTCGGGGATATTCGCAGGCGCTCCTGCATGAGAGTGGATGTCTCTGTACTACCTCATGTCCACCGCCTGATGTCCGACCTTTCGACCTTCGATGCCGTCTTCGTCCGCCCCATGCCCGAGAGCCCGCGCATGCTGGTCTACACGTCGTTCAACGGCCCCATCCCCCCGATCATCGGCTACTGGGTGATGAACTGAGTCAGCCTGACCGGAGCCCCCCCGGACCAGGATCGGGGCGCGTGACCCAGCGGTACATCACGGAGCCAGTCCGTCGGGCAGGAAGACGACGTATGTGCCGGGCGACTGCATCCGGCCGGCGATCTCCGCCGCCCGATCGCCGCTGCCCCAGAACACGTCGCCGCGGATGGCGCCCCGGATCGCCCCTCCTGTATCCTGCGCGATCATCATCCGGCGGAAGCGCGCGACGGGGCGCCCCTCGACGGTATCAACCGGCGCTACGCCCGCCGCCTGCTCCATGTCCGTAAGTGGGCGATACGACGAAAGCCATAGTGGGGCACCATACGGCAGGAAACGCGGGTCCACGGCAATGGAATGGCCTGCCGTGAGCGGCACACCCTGCGCTCCGATCGGTCCTTCCCCGGCGTCGAGATCCGTTCGCTCGCGAAAGAAAACATACGAGCGATTCCGGTTCATCAGATCGTCCGTACGATCGGGATGCTCTGCCATCCACTGTCGAATCGCCTGCATCGACATGTCCTCGCGGGCCACCTCCTCCATCGCGATCAGGTCACGCCCGATCGCCCGGTACGGCTGCCCATTCGCCGCCGCGTAGCCGACACGGATCAGGCTCGAATCGCGCAGCAACACGCGCCCGGAGCCCTGAATCTGGAGGAAAAATTTATCGACCCGGCTGTCGACGTACACGATCTCCAGCCCGCGCCCGGACAGGATGCCGTCCTGAATCCGGGATCGCTCGTAGTAGGGCACGAGTCGACTGCCATCCACGCGCCCGAAGAGCCGTTCTCCGTCCATCGACGACCGAAAATCGCCAAGGTTGACGCGGATGAGGTCGGCGGGCGGTCGATGGAGCGGTTCAGAGAAAACGTCGGTTTTGCGACGCGAGCCCTGAAGCTGCGGTTCGTAGTAGCCCGTGAACAGGCCCTCCCGCTTCGTCCCCATCACCACGCGGTAGGGCCGAAACGCACGCCGGAAAAAGCGCTGAGCGGCCGCATCCGTGGAATCCTCTACCTGCTGTGCCTCTTCACAGACGGGTAGCCAGTCGCTCGTCGTGCCAAACGCCGGACGGTCGGGTACCATCCGCGCGCCCGCCGGGCGGTCGGCAAGCGCCTCGCAGGACCGCCGGAATGCCCGGAGGGCCGCCGCATTGCCGGTAGGACGCCATCCATCGAGTTGCCGGATCTCTACAGGGCGTAGGTCAAACGTCGCCTCTACATCCTTCTTCGCATCATCCGGAGACGAGCAGCCGGCAAGGAACAGGAAAACGACGAACAGAACACATAGACGTCGGGGCATGCAACCGGAAATGCGATGGGAGAACGGAGGTTGGACGGGGGGCTGCAGGTTATTCGTCCGGCGGCAACAAATCCTGAACCGCCGTTTTCTGCAGCAGGAGTTTCGCGGTTGATTCGTTCGTTGCGATCGGTACGTTATGGACGTTGCAGGCGCGGAGAAGGGTTTGAATGTCCGGTTCGTGCGGGTGCTTGCCAAGCGGGTCGATGAAAAAGACCACGGCGTAGACATTTCCCTCGACGATGCGCGCGGCGATCTGCACATCCCCGCCGAGCGGTCCGGAGTGGTATCGGCGCACGTCCAGATCCAGCTCGTCCGCGAGCATCTGGCCCGTGGTCCCGGTGGCGACGAGGCGAAAGCGACGGAGAAGGTCGACGTGTTTGTGAGCGAATGAGATGAGATCGGCCTTCTTGCCGTCGTGGGCAATGAGGGCCAGAACGGGATCCTCGGGCATGATGCTGTCGGTAGGAGGGGAAAAGACGGACACGGAGCCGGAGATGGGGTCGGATGCGCAGGGACCGCGCACCTGCGGCGGCTCGACCGGTCGTGCACCCGTAACGCATGTGTCTCTCTGGAACTGCGGAAAACATACGGGTTATCAACCTACCGAATCAACTCCCCTCTGCTCTGTCCGTCTCCTCTTTTTATGCCGTACGTCGTCACCGAACCGTGCATTAATTGCAAGTACACTGACTGCGTCGAGGTTTGCCCCGTGGACTGTTTCTACGAGGGGCCGAACTTCCTCACGATCCAACCTGATGAGTGCATCGACTGCAACGCCTGCGTGCCCGTCTGCCCGGTTGAGGCCATCTATCCGGATGATGAACTGCCGGAGGAATACCAGCACTACACGGAATGGAACGAGTACCTGTCCAATCAGTGGCGCGAGCTCGGGTACAACATCACGGAGAAATCCGACCCCATGCCGGACGCCGAGGAATGGGAGTCGCGGGAGAAATCCGAGGAGGACATCCTGACCTGGGACGTATAGCCCGCCGCCCCAACCATACGATCTGCATCAGACTACCGCTCCGGCCATCCCGGGGCGGTGCTTTTTTATGCGTGTCCTGCACCGATGCCGGGGGCGGCTCGAGCGGTGAGAAATCAAAAGGCAGCCCTCCGACGATCGTCGGAGCGTCGGAGCGAACGGCGAAAACTCCCGACCGGCTCTGCAGGCGTACGCAAACCCCGCCGTGACTATCCGGTACGCATTATCGGGTACGCACTACCCGGTACGCACTACCCGGTACGACATGAGTCGCTCCCTTCCCTCGATTTCCCCGACGTGCTATGCGCACCGCCTCCTCGGTCTTTGTTTTGCTGACGCTTGCTGGAAGCCTGTTCTTCCTTACCGCCTGTGAGACCGGCAGCGAAACGACGATCAGTGGCCCCGATCCCGAAGGGCCGCCGACCGTCATTCTAACCTTCCGAAATCTGGGAACGGAAGCGTGGATCGCGACAAACGTGCAGGGCGCCGACGGCGTCGTTGATGCGGGCACGGAAAACCCCACGCTCCGCCTGAACGAGGGCGTACGGTTCGTCGTGGAGAACGATGCCGGCGTGACCGATCATCCGTTCGCCCTCCGGGGCCCGGACGGCACCATCCTGCTGAATCAACGCGATGGGGGCGGATCCCTGAGCAACGAACCGGACATCAACTTCACGGCGGACGATGACGGCATGGCCTTTACATTTACCCGCTCGCTTTCGCAGGAGGTCGCCACGTACAACTGCCTGAATCACGTCGATATGGAAGGCACGGTTGTGACCGCAGATGCAGAGTGAGGCGCGGGACCTCAGGTAGGCGGTGTGAGATGGATGAGGTGAGATACGTCGCCGGGGGACGGCTGGCGGGCGGTGACGTGCGGTGCATTCGCTCGGACAGACGGGACCGACGACGCGGTGACGAGATGATGCGCGCGACGCAGACCGCCCGCTCACACGTCCCTCGAACCGAACATGACGCAAAAAAAAAGACGCCCCACCGACCGAAGCCGATGGGGCGCAGGTATAGAGCGGATCGAGACAGGAGTACGAATTCTCCATCCCAGATCCTGCATTGTGATTCCGCAAGCCGTCAGGTGCCTGCTGAGTAGTCCGTGGCGTAGACCTCCTGCTCGTCGGTCAGCGAGTCGATCTCGATACCCATCGTTTCGAGCTTGATCCGGGCGATCTCCTGATCGAGCGACTCGGGCAGGTCGATCACGTGCGGGCCGAGCGGTTCGCCGGCTTCATGCTGACGCACGAGGGCGAGGTGAGCCTGGAACTGGTTGGCGAAGCTCATATCCATCACCTCACTCGGATGCCCTTCGGCTGCCGCGAGGTTCACCAGTCGGCCGTCGGCCAGAATGTAGATCTTCTTGCCGTTCTCCATCGTGTACTCGCGGTTGTTCTCGCGAACCTCCCGCGACGCCACCGACAGCTCAGACAGCTCCTCGAGGTTGAGCTCTACGTCGTAGTGGCCGGTGTTCGAAACGATCGCGCCGTCCTTCATCTTGAGGAAGTGGCGACCGCGGATGACGTCTTTCATGCCCGTCGCAGTCACGAAGATGTCGCCGATTTGAGCGGCTTCGTCCATCGTCATCACGCGGTGTCCGTCGAGCGTCGCTTTGAGGGCAGCGGTCGGCTTCACCTCGGTGATGATGACATTGGCGCCCATGCCCTTCGCGCGCATCGCGACGCCGCGGCTGCAGTGCCCGTACCCGGCGACGACAAAGTTTTTGCCGGCGAGCATCACGCTGGAGGCGCGGAGGATGCCGTCGATCGTGGACTGGCCGGTACCATAGACGTTGTCGAAGTCCCACTTCGTCTCGGCGTCATTGACCGCGAAGACGGGGTAGAGCAGCTTTCCGTCGTCGTCCATGGCGCGGAGACGGTGCACACCGGTGGTCGTCTCCTCTGAGCCGCCGACGATTTTCTCCGCCATTTCCGGATATTCGGAGTGCACGCGGAAGATGAGGTCTGCGCCATCGTCCAGGGTCAGGTGCGGAGCCTCTGGCTGGATGGTCTGATCGATGCTCCAGTAGAAGTCCTCCGTGCTCTGGCCGTGCCAGGCGTAAATCTCCGCCATTCCGTTGGCCGCGAGCGCTGCCGCCACCTCGTCGTTGGTCGAGAGCGGGTTGCAACCGCTCCATGCCACGTCCGCACCGCAGGCGGCGAGGGTTTCCACCAGTACGGCGGTTTCCTTCGTCACGTGCAGGCAGCCTGCGATCTTGTAACCGTCGAACGGCTTCGTTTTCGAAAACTCGTCGCGCAGTTTCATGAGAACCGGCATGCGGCTCTCGGCCCATTCAATGCGCTTGCGACCCTTTTCGGCCAACCCAAGGTCCTTGACCTTGTACGCCCCTTCTTTGTGATCCATCGGTGTGCGGATGTGTCATTAAGATGTAACTCGGCAGCTCAGACAACCCGTACTTGAAGGCCCCCGACAATGCTCCACGTTAGGCGAGAATTCAAGGCACAGAGAATGACGATGTCGCCGCTCGAAGCATCACGTAGCGCGGCCAGGCGCCTTCAGTCAGGCACGCATCGACGAATTCGCCTCCCGTTCGATATGGGTCCGAGATCGAGGGTCGGGGGTCGTGGGTCGGGGGTCGTGGGTCGGAGTTAACATCGGGCCATTCAGCCGACCGAACCTGCAGCCAAGTTGATGAAATCAGGCCCTGGTGGCGATCTCTATCCCCAGATCCAGAATCCAAGAACCGAAAACCCTACTCCCCAACCCGAAATCCCCAATCCACAATCCCCAATCCACAATCCCCAATCCACAATCCTCCATCCCCAACGAAAAACCGCCGCCTCCGGGATGGAAGCGACGGTGAGGTGCGGTCGTACCGGTTATGGAGCACGCGTCAGCGAGGGACGGCATTTTGGTAGAAGTCACGGACGTTCTCCGTAAAGCGTTCCAGCGACGGGTCGTAGACGTACATCATGTGCCCGGACTCGTAGTAACTGACGCTCACATTGTCCCGGTAGGACTCTTCAAGCCCCATGTGATCCAGGACGTAATCCGTCGCGAAGTACGGGGTGGCGACGTCAAAGTACCCGCTGGCCACATGAACGTGAAGGGCGGGATTCTTGTGGATCGCCTGCCGCAGCGGCTCGGCGACGTCGAGATACTGGTTTTCGAACGTCTCGTAGTCCCACGGCCATACGCGACCGGTCAGAATCTCGTACGGCAGGTCGGTTTCGAAGTCGAGTTCTTCCCGCAGATAGCTGTTTAAGGTAGCCGTATACGGTCCGAGAATCGCGGAATAGCTCGGGTCGAACTCCGGGCGCGCACCGACGTCCACGCGATCCTGCGCCGTAAACCGGCTGTCCAGACGGCCGACCGTTAGCCCCCGATCGCGAAGCAGCTCTTTGTAGAAGTGGCGGTCGACGACGCGCAGATTGGCGTCGGCAATGAATTCGCGTGACAGCCCGGTATACTGGTGCAGTCGGTCGATCACGCGCTGGCGATCGGCGTCGGGCAACGCATCGCCCTGCATCAGCGCGACCGTATAATCCGTCGTCGCCCACCGCTCGACCTCATCCAGGAAGTCGCGTAGGTCGCGGTTCTGCTGCGCCGGCGGGAGGGCGTTATGGTAGTGCGCGGTGGCCGCGTAGGTCGGCAGAAAAAGCGGGTAGACGAGGTCGTTCCCGGTATCGAACGCATTCGCCTGGTAATTGAGCACGGCGGAGACCAGCACGATGCCGTTCAGGTACATCCCGTGGCGGTCCTGCAACTCGGAAGCCAGCCCAGCCGCCCGAACGGTCCCGTAACTCTCTCCCGCAAGGAATTTGGGCGATGACCACCGCTCGTTTCGCGTGACGTAGAGGCGAATGAAGCGCGCAACGGATTCGATGTCGCCCTCAAAGCCGTGGAAGCGGTCTTCGTCCACGGCTTGCGTGGAGCGGCTGTATCCGGTGGTCACCGGATCGATGAAGACGAGGTCCGTGAAGTCGAGCCAGGTGTGCGCGTTATCGACAAGGTCGTAGGGCGGCGGCAGGACATCCGCCGAGTCCGATACGACGGGCACGCGACGCGGTCCGAGTGCGCCGAGGTGAAGCCAAACGGACGACGAGCCCGGGCCTCCATTGAATGCGAACGTCACGGGACGGTCCGCTCGGTCGCCATCCTCCTTTCGGTAGGCGATGTAGAACATCTTCGCCTCGACCGTCCCATCTTCCGCCCGGAGCGGCAGGTAGCCGGTGTCTGCCGTGTACCGAATCGTTTCCCCGTCGACCTCGACCGTGTGCTCGGTCGTGACGACGGTATCAGGATACAGTGCAGGCCCGCCGGTGGTGTCGGGGGCTTGGGCGGCGGTCGGGACCGGATAGACTCCGATCAACGTTGCGAGGGCAATCAGCGTGCACACGACGCGGGTGCGCAGGGAAAAAGCGGAAAACATAGGGGGGCGATGGAGACCACGGATGTGACGGGTTGGGCGATCTGCAACATACACGGTATCAGGCCGCAGAACAACTACCCGGCTGTGCGGGACGGTCCAGCGCGAGATGCGGCATTGGCGGAAAAAAGAACGCCCCGGCACGACGGTACCGGGGCGTCCATGCTACGAAATACCGTCCATCACTCAGGCCATCTGCTTGGCCGCGTGCTTCAGCGCGTCAACGTAGTTTGTCTTTTCCCACGGGAACGTGTCTCGACCAAAGTGCCCGTAGGCAGCCGTTTTGCGGTACATCGGACGCATCAGATCGAGGCGGTCGATGATCGCGGACGGCGAGAGTTCGAAATGATCGCGGACGAGCTTCGTCAGTAGATCGTCGGTGAGCTTGCCGGTGCCCTTCGTATCGACATCGATCGAGACCGGATCCGGCACACCGATCGCGTAAGCAACCTGAACGAGCGCCTCATCGCAGAGCTCGGCGGCGACAAGATTCTTGGCCACATGCCGGGCCGCGTAGGTCGCGCTACGATCAACCTTCGACGGGTCTTTTCCGCTGAACGCTCCGCCGCCGTGCGCTCCTTTGCCGCCGTACGTGTCGACGATGATCTTCCGACCGGTAAGGCCGGTGTCGCCGTGCGGGCCTCCGATCACGAACCGTCCGGTCGGGTTCACGTGAAGGACGAGGTCCTCGTCGAGCATTTCATCGGCAATGACCCGCGGCAGGAGGTGCTCGCGCACGTCACGTTCGATTTCATCCTGGGACACGCCCTCGTCGTGCTGCGTCGACACAACGACCGTGTGGATGCGACGCGGCGTCCGGCGATCATCGTCGTATTCGACCGTGACCTGGCTTTTCGAATCCGGCCGGAGATACGGCATCAGATCCGTTTCCTTCCGGATGTGGGCCAGCTCTCGCACCAGCCGGTGGGCGTACGTAATTGCCATCGGCATCAGGGAGTCGGTTTCCCGATTCGCGTAGCCAAACATCAGGCCCTGGTCGCCGGCGCCCTGCTCAGATTTCCCATCCACCCCCTGGCTGATGTCCGGGCTCTGCTCGTGGATGCTGCTGAGCACGCCACATGAGTCCGCATCGAAGCGCAGGCGCGGGTCGGTGTAGCCGATGTCGCGGATCACTTCGCGTGCGATTTCCCGGACGTCCGCGTAGGCCTCCGTGGAGACCTCTCCGCTCAAGACGACGAGGCCGGTGGTTACCATCGTTTCAACCGCAACGCGGCTCGACGGATCGTCGGAGAGAAGGGCGTCGAGAATCGCATCCGAAATCTGATCGGCAACCTTGTCGGGGTGGCCCTCCGACACGGATTCACTAGTAAAGAGGTAAGCCATGAAACGGCAGACAGCTCGTGGGGTGGAAACGATCCCGCAGCCGGCGAAGCGCTGCGGAAAGAACTCATCGGGTCGACGGACAGCGTCCGTACGGCCCATTAGTATACGAACGAGGCACCCCCATTCCCATTGAGCGCGACGGAAGATTTGCGAAAAGCCCGTTAGAAGCGCCCAGAATCCGCCTTTCTCGGCCGGTTTGACATCGGATTTGCAGAGCGATCCCGTAACGTACGCAACCATCGCCCGCCGCTCGGTAATGGATTGCAACGTATGGATCACGAAGCCGATCGACCGTGCGAAGTCCCCGTCAAACGGGAAGCGGGAATTGATTCTCGGAATTCCGAAACGTACGTTTCAACGTTTGAATGCCGGGGTGGCCCGTTTTTCGCCGGCGCCGGCCGTGCAGAGCATTCCATCGCTCTGGTTTCATCGGTACGCGTCTGCGTCCGTCATCCCACTCTTTTTCGCACCAGGATACCCATTAGCCAGCAAGAGGCTGCCACGTTATGGCCAACGACATCAAATCTACCGTCACCGGTATCATCGTCGAAAAGCTCGGCGTTGACGAGTCGGACGTTACGCCGGAGGCGTCGTTCACGAACGACCTCGGCGCCGACTCGCTCGACACCGTCGAGTTGATCATGGAATTTGAGAAGGAGTTCGACCTGACGATCCCCGACGAGGAGGCGGAAAAGATTGCCACGGTCGGTGATGCCATCGACTACCTCGAAGAAAAGTCCGCGTAAGCGACGTATCTTCGGCCGGCATCCCGGCGAGCCTCGCCTCGTGGCGATCGTGCTCGCCGGGTTCGTTGTATCCGGCCCCGACGCATGGTGCACCGTGCGTCGCAACGTCCCGGCCTGTAACGATATCGTTCGGCTGGCCTTTTCCCGCCGGATGCGATGCCGTCCGGTTCTCTACCGCGCCCAGACCGGGTCGCGCGTCTTTCGCACACCGTATCGGTTCGACCTTCCGACTCCCCCATGAATCACACTGCACGACGAGTTGTCATTACCGGCATGGGCGCCCTCACGCCGATCGGCACCACGGTGTCGTCCTTCTGGGACGCACTGCTCGAAGGGACCAGCGGTGCCGCTCCGATTGAGTCGTTCGACACGGAAGGCATGCGCGTTACCTTTGCCGCGGAGCTGAAAGACTTCGATCCGGCCGATCACCTCGGCGCCAAGCAGGTCCGCCGCATGGACCCCTTCTGCCAGTACGCGCTGGTCGCAGCCGATGAGGCCGTTCACGACGCGGGGATCGACCCGGAGAGCATGAGCCAGGAGCAGAAAGATCGGATCGGCGTAATTTATGGAAGCGGCATCGGGGGCATGCAGACGTTTTACGAACAGTCGCAGTACTTCGTCGAAAACGACGAAAAGCGGACGTCGCCGTTTTTCATCCCGATGCTGATCCCGGACATCGCCAGCGGGCAGATCGCCATGCAGTACGGCTTCCGGGGCCCCAACCACGCGATCGTGTCCGCCTGCGCGACCGGCAACCACAACATCGGGGACGCCGTCCGACATATTCGAAGCGGCGAGATGGATGCATGCATCGCCGGCGGCACCGACGCGTGCGTGACGCGCCTTGGCATCACCGGGTTTGCCAGCATGCGCGCCCTCTCTACCCGAAACGACGACCCGGCAGCGGCATCTCGCCCGTTCGACGCAGACCGCGACGGTTTCGTGATGGGGGAAGGAGCCGGCGCCCTTTACCTCGAGTCCTTAGAAAGCGCGAAAGCGCGTGGCGCGGACATTTATGGCGAAGTCATTGGCATCGGGACATCGGCCGACGCGCATCACCTGACGGCCCCGGATCCGGAAGGCGGCGGCGTCCGTCTCGCCCTCAATCGCGTCCTGGAGCACGCCGGCATTGAGCCGGAGGACATTGACTACGTGAATGCGCACGGCACGTCTACCCCGCTCGGGGATGTCGCGGAGACAAAGGCGATCAAGCAGGTCTTCGGCGACGCGGCCCACGAGCTGAACGTGTCGTCGACGAAGAGCATGACCGGCCACCTCCTCGGTGCGGCCGGCGCCGTCGAGGCCATCGCCACGATCCTCGCGACCCGCCACGACGTGGTGCCCCCGACGATCAACTTCGACGCTCCCGATCCCGATTGCGACCTCAACTACACGTTCAATGAGGCGCAGGAACGCGTGGTAAACGTCGCCCTCTCCAACGCCTTCGGCTTCGGCGGCCACAACACCTCCGTCGCGTTTAAGAAGTTCGACGGATGATACGGGCCCACGCAGAACGTCCGGCCAGGCAGGACCTCGGTTCAGCGAAACATGATCTTGTCGACGATCTCGCGTCCGAGCGCGTCGTTCAGCCGATTGCGCCACGCCCGGCGATTCATGTGTAGTTCCTGGCGCCAGGCGGCGGACGAGATCTTGACGAACAGGGTGTCGCCCTTCATCCAGACCGACTCCGTCACCGCGTTGACGCGATCCCCCGCGATCGTAGCCCACGTCTCTACCACGCGGGCCTCGTCGATCTTATCTCGCATCCCGAGTCGATCGATCACATCCTGAAGTACATCGCCGAGCGGCTGAGGGCTATCGGTTGACATATAAATGCTCCAGTCGGGTACGATGGAAACGTCCAGTACACGTCCACGAACGCGGACAGGGCCACAGCGTTCGGCGGAACGGTCCGCCTGACGTTACCTCTACACCGCATCGGGCGGCTGATTCACCGATTGTGTACCCGCTCGTTTCCCGTCCGTCCTTTCGTCATCCTCGAGCCTCCGTCCTCTCTGTTTGCATGCCGCGTATTCTGTCTCGCCCTGTCCCCGCCTCGCTTCCCGCGGCGCTGGTCCTGCTGCTCGCATTCGCCCTGCTGCAGACCCTCTTCCTCCCGACCGGCATCGTCGCACAGCCGCTGGATGACACCGTCCGCCGGGCGCCGTCCGCCTACGGGGATACGGTCCGCCTTTCCCTATCGGATGCCGTGCAGCGATCGCTTGATGTCAGCCCCGAGCTCGAGATCGAGCGCGCGGGCCGATCCTTCGCCGAAGCCCGGCTCGGAGAGGCCCGCCAGAGCCGCTTTCTGACATCGTTCTCCGCAAACACGGCACATTCCTTCGCGCCCAGCCTCGACATCCCGACCGGTACGACCCGGCCCCCGGGATCCTATTACCTCGATCCGGAGATCGTCAACGACTGGACGGTGGACGCCCTGCAGCCGTTCAACCGCTTGGAGGTGCGTGCCCAGCAGCCGATTTACACGGCCGGGGAACTCGGCGGAAGCATTCGTGCCGCCCGGCACGGCGTCGATGTTGAAACAGCCAGTGTCGATATCAAGCAGCTGGAGGTCGCCCGCCGCACCGGCGACATTTACTACTCGCTTCTCTTGGTCGAAGCCTTGCAACGCCTTGCCGATGAAACGGGCGAGGTCGTCGACCGCGCCAAACGCGAAGTGCAGCGTCTGCTGGATGAAGGGGATGAGGACGTCGACCAGGCCGATCTCTTCGAGGTCCGGCTGACGGAGGAAGAGTACAAGCGCCGCGTCGTCGAAATCCGGGAGCGCCTGGAAACGGCACGATCCGCGCTTCGCCGGCAACTGTTTCTGCCGGACGACGTCGTCGTGGAAACGGCCGACCGGCGCCTTGAGCCGGTCGACTTCCAGATCCATCCCGACTCGTTGGCTTACTACCTGGACCTCGGCCTGAGGAATCGCCCCGAGTTGGACCAGGCGGAGGCAGGGATCAAGGCGCGCCGCGCCCTCGTCGACGTCGAACGGTCGGACTATTTCCCGAAAATCGGCTTTCAGGCAACCTACGCATACTCCTACACGCCGAATCGCCCGCAGCAGCGGAGCGCCTACGTCGGCGACGCGTTCAATGGCAACTCCACCCGAACGGGCTTCGGGATTCAGATGAATCTGAATTTCCTTCAGACCCGCGAACGCGTCGAACAGGCCCGAGCGGAACTCAACGAGGTACGTTATCAGGAAGAGGCCGCCGGCCAACTCGTTCGCTTCGAAATCGAAGACGCGTTTCGAAACGTTATCATCCAGAAAACCAACGTCGAATCGCGCGACGAATCCGTCCGGATCACCGAAGAATGGCTCCGCAACGAACAGATCAACTTCGACCTGGACTTCGGTAATACGGAGAACCTCGTGAAGGCCGTCCGCGCCAATCTGGAAGCGGAAGCGCGCTACTTTGAGGCCGTCAAAGCCTACAACACGGCCGTCCTGAAACTGCTCGACGCGACGGGGACGCTTACCGATGACTTAGAGCGAGACATCTTCAGCCGCAGCGACAACTAACCCTTTCGTTCGACCCTCCGAGGCGGGGACCGATCGGTGCCGACTCGCGCCTGGCATGCGTTCACCGGGCACTCCGCGCATACGAAACACCTTCCGGGCGCCGTTGTCACTGATGGATGTGTGACTTTCCCGGTCTGCCTTGCGGCTACAAGGGCGACGGACACGGTCGTTGGTTCCGGGCCCGTTTCGCCATTCTCAGTCCCAACGTTTTTCCACCGATCATGCGTACCTTGCGCCCCTCTCGTTTCCTGACGGTTCTTGCGCTCCTGCTGAGCGTGACGCTTCTGGTGCCCTCCGCACCGGTATACGCCCAGGACGCGGCCGAATCAGAGATTCGCACGATGCTCGAATCGCGCGACCAGCAGATCAAGTCGATCCTTAATGGGGACACCTCGTCGTTCTCTACGGACCAGCGGGAGGAACTGAAGACGCTCATTAACGGCGTCATCGACTTTCGCGCCATGGGACAGGTGGCCCTCGGCCCGTTCTGGACGGACCTCAGCGATGACCAGAAAAACGAATTCGTGGACGTATTCCGCGATATCGTACGCGCCCAGTCGCTGGCCGACCTTGAGGTCTACAACTCTCGGGTGGCGTATGAGGACATAAAGGTGGAAGGAGACAGCGCCTACGTCGAAACGCTGACCGAATACGAGGGTACCCAGACGCCCGTTGTGTACGACCTGCAAAAGCAGGACACGACGTGGGTTGCACAGGACATCATCGTCGACGGCGTCAGCACCGCGGAAAGTTACGCCCGCTCCTTCCAGACGGTGATACGTAAGCGGGGCTTCGATGCGCTGATGACCAGCCTCAAGAAGAAGCGCGACAAGGTGACGTCGGCGCGGTAGATCTGTGATCGTGCCGAACCGCTGGTATCAACAAGTCGCCGGAGCGGATCTTCCCTGCTCCGGCGACTCGTATGTTACGCACCGCCGGCTTCGAACACTCGGCCCGTTCATCGCCCGTCCCGGAACCGGGCGACGGTCGCATCGCCGCACTCTCACCCTTTCGCCACGCCCCTCGTCCCAATGCCTGCCTCCCGCTCATCTACGTCCCACGCCCCGACGGAAGGGTACGTCTTCCACAGCTACGGAGGAGAGAAGTACGCCCAGCACGCCGTCGCGTCCGTGCAAACGCTTCGCCGGTATGATGACGAGCGCCCAACGGCCATCTTCTGCCCGGACCCGCACCGGGAGATGCTCGAACGCTACGGGGCCGACCGTTTCTTCGACCACATCGAGCCGCTCCCGCCCGAGCATCGGTCGATCGTCGGGTTCAAGCACCACCTTCACCGGTTCAAAATCTTCGACCGGTCCCTGTTCGTGGACGCGGACATGATCTGGTGCCGGAATCCGGACCCGCTGTGGACGCAGCTCCAGGCGTTTCCCTTCACCGGCACCGGGCTGATGCGGGCGGATCATTTCTTCGGGGGACCGAAAGGCGCCGGTGTTCTGCTTGATATGCTTCTCCGTCGGCGCCGGCGGACGCTCCGGCACTTCGGCCTGACAAACCTGCCGCGCGTGCAGGCGGGCATGATTTACGCCCGCGACGACGACACAACGCGCGCTGTCTGTGAGACCGCCGCCGACTTCCTGGCCCGCTCCGACGAAACGCATTTCCGGAGCCGACTGGACGAAGGACGGAGCGAGGAGACGTGCGAATGGAGCATCGCGATGGCGATGAGCAAGCTGGAGCTGGCCGTCTTCCCCTGGCTGCAGGGACGCAACAGCCCGCAGCTTGACTACATCGACGGCCTCACCACACACGATGACGACTTTCGGGAGGTGTCGTGTACGTTCTACACAACGCCGTTTATCTACAGTCTCCGAGGCATACCGTCTCGAGACCTGCGGGACTTCCTGTTCGGCCTGGCAAATCAATTGCCCGGACTCGGCGACCGCATGGAGGTGACGCCCTTTGTCATTCACTTCGGCTGGCTCCACCAGAAAGAGCCGTTCTACGACTTCGCGCACCGCGTCTGGCAGCATCTCCTGGACGAGCGCGCGACGCCGCGACTCAAGAAATAAGGCAGTGAGCCTCATATTCCGACGTCGACCCGTTTGTCCCGGTTATGTCTGGCCCATCATGTCTGGCCCATCAGGTGGATCAGTAGATCCAGCGGCAGATCGGCCTGCGCCCAGCCGACGGCGAGAAGAGCCGCGATGACGGCTGCCGGGCTGAACAGGGCGAGCAGGGTCGCTACGGCCGCGGGCATCTGCGTGACGGCCTTCACATCGCGCAGAACCCGCACGGTGGATAGGATCGCGGTCAGGACGCTGAACGCGGCGAGTAATCCTGCCGCCTCCGGATTACCGGCCGTCTCGGTCGAAATCGTTACGAGCGCCACGCCCATCCAGACGAGGGCCGGCCAGCAGGGCCATGCGACGAGCATGAGCACCTGATCACTACGAAGCACCGCCCAACTTCGAACGGTCAGCCCGATAACAATACTCCAGACCAGAAGCAGCGCGACCACGAGGCCGGCCGTGAGCGCCCCCGTCGTAACGGGCGCCGTGATCACGGTCCCCACCCGATGATCGAGACCTGCATTGAGCGCTTCCACGAGCCGCTCGGCGATCATCGACGGCGCCAGCACCTCCATGATGACAGCCGCGACAACGCCCGTTGCGATGCCGACCGCAAGAAGGCAGATCCAGTTTACCAAGGGAACGGTGTCCCTCCCCTCGCACACGCTGTCGCGGTAAAACCCGTGCGCCATGAAGTAGCGGCCGAGCGCCCGCCGGAAGAGTGGCCGCCGCGCGTAGAGGGCGCCCATGCCGATGAGAATGAACCAGCCGAAAAGGACGGCCCACGGCGCTTCCGCTCCGGGCGCTTCGCCGGAGGGAAACGCAAATACGCGTTGCTCACCACTGTAGATGCCGCGAACGACCGACGCTGCGGGACGCGACTCGCCGGAGACCGTCCGCAGACCGTACCGACGTCCCAGGGGGCTTTCCGTATCCGCCCAGCGGAAAACGAAGACGGTCGGTCCCGCCCTCTCTCCCTCGGCGGTCCCACCCGGGCCGGCCCGCTGCATGGGGGCTGCCAGCAGCGGGTCGACGGACGCGGGAATCCAGCCCGTCAGCATCGATTCGATGGCGCGGGCCTGGCGTTCCACCGAGTGCGGCACGCTGAGCCCGGACGTGGCCTCCGGATCCACCCACGCGCCGGCTGCCGCGATCGCGACGGGTGCGGTGCTTCGCTCCGTCCACCGGCGCCACCGTTTAAGAGGATCCTCCAGCCCGCGCACATCGAGCAACACGCCGTCCACGCTGGATGCGCACCGGTCCGACGCGGCCCGAAACGGAGTGACGTAATACCGCGACAGCGACGGCATCCGTCCTTCGGTCTCTGACGCAAGAGCCGTGAGAACCGGGCACATGTCGGGGGAGGCCGTATCCAGCGCTCGGCCCAGGCCAATGGCCACGAGAGCTTCGTGGCGACGCGCGATCGACGCCAGCCGGTCCAGCGTGGGACCCAGGGTATCCGCAGCCGCCGAAACCTGATCGGCGCTCCGGT
Organism: Longibacter sp.; assembly: GCF_051155795.1. Lineage (NCBI taxonomy): Bacteria > Pseudomonadati > Rhodothermota > Rhodothermia > Rhodothermales > Salisaetaceae > Longibacter > Longibacter sp. The sequence goes on along the minus strand of NZ_DAXETW010000021.1, from coordinate 867 downwards.
ACGCAAGGGGCAGGTCGGCCGCAACGGAGATGTCGAGGGACTCCGCCCGGGCGAGGACACGCGCCGCATGACGGTCCCCGTCCGGGGCAAGCCAGCGCTCCGCCGGTACGCGGACGACCGTGACGCCTGCTTCGGCGATGTCCTCGAGCGTGAACTCGGCAGCACGCGCTGCCTCCGGCATGTCCCACACTACACCACGCCCACCGTAGAAAAAGGCGGTCCTGTCCACGGAGTCTGCGACCGCCGGCGTGTCCATCGCCCGGGCATCCAACGGGGATGGCGCCATTGCTGTGCACGCGAGCACCACCAGAACGGCGATGCGCACGAACCGACAGCAGGACGAACGGAGCGGAAGCAAGCCGACCATCAATGGTCTTCCTTGTGACAGAAGGGATGCGTGCGTGCGGAACGCCGAAGAGGCGAAGCGTCGAACATACGGCGTGACCAACGTAGGAAACAGCTCTTCCGTATGCACACGGAAATCTGTCGTCCGATCCCGATCCTGGAACGCGTGCGTCGGCACTCGGGCCTGCCTGGCAGCCCCGATTTGCTGTCCTACCACATTTTTGTATTTTCATGCAGTCATCACGACAGGATTGGCCGCATACGCGATCCTTTCGCGCTATCGTAAGTGCTGCGGGTCACCGGGACTTTCCCGGTCCCCTGTATCATACCCCACCCAGATTGATCGACCTCAGACATGAAACGATTTTCCTTTGCTACACTGTTCGTTGCCCTCCTCTTCCTCGCGGTTCCGACGCAGGATGCCCACGCCCAGGTGAAGATCGGTCCGCGCGCCGTGCTCTCCGTTGGTGACATTTCCGACGCCGGCGGCGACTTCGGAATCGGCGCCGACGTCCGCTTCCT
>NZ_DAXETW010000020.1:0-8141 GCF_051155795.1 Longibacter sp. | reverse complement strand
TGAATCAGCGTCGCGTCGCCGAAAACATTCAGAAACTGTTTCGGCATCTCCTGGCGGCTGCGAGGCCAGAACCTGCTGCCGATTCCCCCGGCCATGATGACGGCGTAGTGCATACGATGCGGTGTATCGATGGGTGTTCGAGCGATTCGTCAACAGGAACGTACGGTGCGGCACGGAGAGTTGCAGATTGTTCAGCGATTGTTTGCCGGGGATGAACAGAGGCCGTGCACGTTCCGGATGATCGATCGGCGCCGCGTTCATACGCTGCTGCACCCGGCACATTGTCACCATTCCCGTACGAATCCGGCCGGACGGTCAGATCTGAAACCCCGGTGCCGCTGAGGGAATACGTTTGTGCGCCTCGGGAGCGACGCGTTTCCCCGGACGTGTCCGGCTCCGGAAGCGGTCGCGGTGAGCCATCGCCTCTCCGTCCGGTCCGGCGTCGACCTCCCCGCAGGATTCCTGTGCCGACGACCGAAACGAGACCTGGATTTTATGATTCCCATCATTTCCCCGTCCGATCGAGCACGCCTGGACGCCATTCTCAGCCGGGATGCGACGTTTAGCGATGAGGTGGATCAGGCCGTCGCATCCATCCTGTTGGAGGTGCGAAAGCGCGGCGATGAGGCGGTGCGGGTGTTGTCGGAGCGCTTCGACGGCGTGCGCCCCGCCCCAATCAAGGTACCGGCCGACGAACTGGAGGCGGCCTCGGATGCTCTGGATCCGGATCTTCGGCAGATCCTGAAAGACGCCGAGGAGAACATTCGTCGGTTCCATGCGCGACAGGTGCAGAATTCGTGGTTCACCGACGACGGCGACGGCGTCCTCCTCGGGCAGCGCGTCGTGCCGATGGATCGCGTCGGCCTGTACGTGCCGGGTGGAACGGCCTTTTACCCGTCCAGCCTTCTCATGAATGCGATTCCCGCGCAGGAGGCCGGTGTCGAAGAGATCCATCTCGTGTCTCCGCCCAAGGACGGCGGGCGCCCCCATCCGCTGGTGCTCGCGACGGCGCATCTCCTCGGTCTCGAACACGTTTACGGGGTTGGCGGCGCGCAGGGTGTCGGCGCACTCGCGTACGGGACCGAGAGCGTGGCCGCGGTCGACAAGATCGTGGGTCCGGGGAACGCCTACGTTGCGGCGGCCAAGAAACAGGTGTTCGGACGGGTGGACATCGATAGCGTTGCCGGACCGAGCGAAATTGGCATTCTCGCCGATGCCTCGGCCGATCCAGAGTACGTTGCCGCTGACCTTCTGTCTCAGGCCGAGCACGACGAGCGCGCCTCCGCGATCCTCGTGACGCCGCATCGCCCGCTCGCCGAGGCCGTCCAGGTTCACGTGGAGAGCATGGTGCCGGACCTCCCACGGGCCGATACGATTCGAACGGCCCTCGCGTCATACGGGGCATGCATCGTTACTGCCGACATGGACGAGGCTATTGGTGTGATGAATGAACTGGCGGTTGAGCATCTCGAGATTTTGACCGAGGATGACTGGAGCACGATGACGCGCATCCGGCATGCGGGTGCTATCTTTCTTGGTCCCTACTCGTCCGAGCCGGTCGGCGACTACTTCGCCGGACCGAACCACGTGCTTCCCACGGGCGGGACAGCCCGTTACGCATCGGCGTTGAGCGTGGACGACTTCATCCGAAAACAGTCCATCATCTCGTACACGAAAGACCGCCTCGCGGATACGGGCGCGTCCATTGCCAGGCTCGCGGATGCGGAAAACCTGCAGGCCCATGCCGAGGCCATTCGCGTTCGTCTTCGCCGATTTGCGCAGGAAACGGCGTCCGGCAACCGGTCGGCGACAGCGAGCCCGCATTCCGCTGAGGAGAAAAACGAATGATCCCGCCGCGTTTTTTCCCGTGAAGCTGTATACTGCAAACTCCGCGTTCGGCGCGGTCGATCGCCTCTTTCGTTTTTCCAACTGACACGACGACTAATGCCTTCCACGCCTGCGCTCTCCTCCATTGATGACGTCCTGACGCTCATTCGGCCATCCGTACGGGACGAGCACGCGTACGTGGTGGGCGCACCAAGCGAGTGCGAGGTCAAGCTGAATCAGAATGAAAGCCCGTACGACCTGCCGGCGGAGCTGAAGCAGGAGCTTGCCGAGGCGTTTACGCACATCGACGCGAACCGGTATCCGAACGAGCAGCCCAACGAGCTGCGCGACGCACTGGCCGAACGCGACGGGGTCGATCCGGAGGGCATTATCGTCGGCAACGGCTCCAACGAGCTGACGTATACGTTCGGCACCGCGTTTCTGGATCCCGGAACACCCGTCGTCATGCCGCGACCGATGTTCTCCCTCTATGAGAAGGTGGCGCGCATCTGCAACGCGGATCTGACGCCGGTCCCGCCGCGCGATGATCTTTCGTTTGATGCGGATGCCATCAAGCGCGCCGTCGTCGACACCGGCGCCGTGATGACCGTCCTGACCACGCCCAACAACCCCACCGGGCTGGCGATGACGATGGACGAGATCGAACAGATCGTCCGGGCGGCAGAAGGGATCGTTGTTGTGGATGAAGCCTACGTCGAGTTCAATCCCGCCGGATCGGCGGCGGATCTGCTGGAGACGTACCCCAACGTCGTCATTCTTCGCACGCTGTCGAAGGGGATGGGGCTCGCCGGCGTTCGCCTCGGCTACATGATTGCGCGGCCGGAGCTCGCGCATGAAATCATGAAGTCGCGCCTCCCCTTCATGGTGGATCGTTTCTCCGAGAAAATCGCGCTGGCCCTGATCCAGCACGACGATCTACTTTCCGAGCGGGTGGCCGCCCTGAAGCAGGCCACGCAGTCGCTCATCGCCGCGCTGGAGGAGATGCCGGGCGTCGAGGTGGTCCCCTCGGAGGCCAACTTCTGCATCTTCCGGACCGAACGGGATGCGGATGCGCTTCAGGCGGATCTGGCAGCGTCCGGCGTGCTTGTTCGCAACATGGGCGGGTACCCTGAACTCCCCGGGTATCTGCGCGTGAGTGCGGGCACCGAAGCGGAGAACAAGGCGTTTCTGACCGCGTTGGAACGGTCGCTTGCACGTGTCGACACCGCCTGACAGAGGCGCTGCGCACCGTTTACGGCGATCGGAGTCACCCCTTCCGCCGTCCGCGCCCGGACCGAAGCGGCATCCCGTGGCGTCCTTCACGGAATGATTGCATCTGACAGGGCATGATCCCGCCCACGGGCGCAGCCACTATCCCGCCTCGGGGCGCAGACCGCGCAGCATGCCACGACTCCCCACGACCACTTTACGGGTGAGCGGCCGAGTATGGCTCGGTCGGGCTCACAGTTTTCGAATATACTACGGTTGCAGACATCGCGATGGATTTTACTCGGGTTGACATCATTGGCCTTTCCACGAGTCCGTCGAGCGGCGGCGCCTATGCGCTCGTTCTCGGCGAGGTGGAGGGCAATCGCCGCCTGCCGATCATCATCGGTGCCTTCGAGGCGCAGGCGATTGCCCTGGAGCTGGAGAAGATCCAGCCGCCGCGGCCGATGACGCACGACCTGCTGCGGGACGCGTTCGAGTCCCTTGACATCGACGTCGACGAAGTTGTCATCGACGAGCTCCGAGAAGGGACATTCTTCGCAAAAATCCGCTACACGGTCGACGGCGACCAGCGGCAGCTCGACTCCCGCCCGTCCGATGCCGTCGCCCTCGCCGTCCGCGTCGACGCGCCGATCTACGTCGCGCCCATGGTGCTCGACGAAGCCGGCATCGTGGCCGACGACGATGAAACCGGCGTTTCGTCACTCACGGAAGGGGAAACCTCCGGGGCAGAAGAAGAGATTTCCGGCGGTACGCGCCTCGAACGCATGCAGAAGCAGTTGGAAAAAGCCGTCGAGGAGGAGGATTACGAAAAGGCGGCCGAACTGCGAGACGAAATCGAGAAGCTGCAGCAAGAGCAGAACAAGAATTAGCCGGATCGACGATGGCGGCAGCACCGAAGCCTCGGGATCTCATCCCCGGGGCTTTTGCATTGGCCCCGATAGAGTGCAGCCGCTCGAGCCGCGTACCCGAGCCGCGCACCCGAGCCGCGCATCATTGACGCCACGCCCGCCATTGATAGGACTGTTGCACTGTTGTCGGCGCAAATCGGGGTCGTCGGCGTAGGGTTTGTACCTTTCGGCATTAGCGCCTCGCCAGTTGGGGCCTGTTGTTCGCCATTTTCTTGCATTTATCCGATCACGCATGCCCACGCGTACCCTTCCGACCGTCCGCCGCGTCTCCCTCGCCGACCTTCATGCGTTCCCGGACCTGTTCGTCGATGTAGCGAATCGCCGGGACGCAGCGCTCCGCTTCTACGACGGTGACTGGAAGGATATCGACGTGCGCCGGAACAAGGCGGAGGCCGCTGCCGCGCAGCCGGCGGACCGGGACGTGCTTGCCGATGCACTGATGGAGCACAATGCGTTGTGGTCGAACGAGGGTGCTGTGCCGGAGGATGTACGGGCCAACATCGACGCGCTCCGGGACGCATCCTCCGTCGCCGTTGTGACCGGGCAGCAGGTCGGGTTTCTGTCTGGGCCGCTCTACACGATCTACAAGACGATCACGACACTGCAACTGGCGGACGAAATCGCAGACGACACCGGCCGGCCCGTCGTCCCGGTGTTCTGGGTGGAAGGGGAAGACCACGACGTCGACGAGATTGCCCATGCATCGGTCTTTCACCGTAACGACGTAGTGGATCTCGAGTATCCCACCGACGCGGAGGAAGCAGGCAGCACCGTGAACGTGGGGCCTGTGGGTCGCCTCACCCTCGATGAGCGCATCGATGATCTGCTCAACCGGCTCGACGACGTGCTTCCTCCGTCGGATTTCAAACCTGACGTGATGGCCTCGCTGCGGGACGTATACCGCCGCGGCACCCGGATCGAAGATGCGTTTGCCCGTCTCATCCGCCATCTGTTCGAGGGCACGGGGCTCGTTCTGATGAACCCGGACGACGCCCGGCTGAAGCGGCTCGTCACACCGCTCTTCCGACAGGATCTGACGGACGGAGCCGAGGCCGTCCAGGCCGTTCAAACCGCCGGCACGAACCTGGAGGAGGCGGGCTATCACGCCCAGGTGCATGCCTCACCGACGAATCTCTTCTTGTTAGATGAGGACGGCCGGCTCCCGATCGACGTTGACGAGGACGGTGGCTTTCGTTTGCGGGGAACGGCGCGTCGCTTTACCTGTGACGAGCTTCTCGAGCGCCTGGAGTCGGAGCCGGAGGCCTTCAGCCCGAACGTGGTTCTGCGACCGCTGATGCAGGACGCGCTGGTACCCACGGTGGCCTACGTGGCCGGTCCAGGCGAGGTGTCCTACTTCGCGCAGTACCGCGACGTCTACGACTGGGCCGGCATGACTATGCCGCTCATCCATCCGCGCGCGAGCGTGAGCCTTGTCGAAAGTAAGGTCCGGTCGGTGATGGACGACTTCGACCTGTCGGTCGCAGATCTGACCGGCGACATGGAGCAGCTCTTCCAGCAGGTCGTCGTTCAGCACATGGAGGTCGACATTGACGCCGTCTTCGGTGAGGCGCTGGCTCAGATCCACGGCGCCATCAATGACCTCAAGCCATCCGTCGACGAGGTGGACCGCACGCTCGTCAAATCGGCTGAAGCTGCCCGTGCGGCGATCGCGCAGGAAATCAATGAATTGAAGCAGCGCGTTGTCCGCGCGGAAAAGCGCCAGCACGACGAGCTTCGCGCGAAGCTGGAAAAGGCCCGTGTGAACCTGGTGCCCGGGGGACTTCAGGAGCGCCGGATCAACGTGCATTACTTCCTCAACAAATACAGTCTGGACCTGCTCGGCGATCTCCGTCAGGTCCTGTCGACCGATACGTCGGCCCATCAGGTCGTCGAGCTTTGACCCCTCTCCGCCCGCTCGTTTGACTTTCGCTGGTACCCATGAGCAACGATATGCCTGAAGCCGTGGGCGTTCAGCCCGGCCTCGACCCGTTCTCGCCTCTGATTGAGCTCGCGATCGAGCTTGCATCTGAATGGCACCAGGGGCAGCACCGCAAGGGGCGCTGGCGCCCGCCGACGTTCGAGTACGAGGCGGACGAGGCGAGTGTACGTGTCCCGGTGATGGCGCATTTGACTTCGGTTGCCTCGATCGTGCAGCGGTGCGGATGGCAGGATCCGGTCGTAGCCGCCGCCTACCTCCACGATATTCTCGAAGACAAGAATCGGGAGGGGCGATACTATGATGTCGAGACGCTCCGTGAGGCCGTCGGGGAAAAGGTGACGGGGTACGTGCAGACGCTGACCGAGACGAAGCGCTATCCCGACGGTTCGTACCTCCCGTGGGACATGCGGAAGAAAGAGTACATCCAGCAAATCCGTGATGGGTCGCCGGGAGCTGCAGGAATCAGTCTCGCGGACAAGCTGCACAACCTCTGGACCATGAACCAGAGCCTGGACCTGGGCATCAATATTTTTGCCGACGCGGAAGGCCGGAAAGGGCTCAGCGCCGGACCGGAGCAGCAGCACTGGTTCTATCGGTCGGTGCTGGAGGCCACCCGCGAGCATGAGGATCCGCGCCTACCACCGATGCGCCGCCGCCTCGACTACGAGCTCGATCGGTTCGTCGAGTTCACCGAACGATAGGGTGAGGCGGCGCCGGTCGGCCGCACGTGTCGTTCCATCGCACCGTCCTTCTCAACACGAATCAGCCAGCGTATGTCCGATCCCACTGAAGGCATCATTCTGGTTACCGGGTCGAATCGAGGGCTGGGGCTGGAGATGGTCCGCCAGCTGGCCCCCGCGGCCCGCGCCGTCATCGCTACGTGCCGCCGACCGGCGGAGGCCGACGAGCTGAACGCGCTCGCGAACGCGCACCCGGAGACGATACAGGTCGAAAAGCTGGAGGTGACGGACACCGACCAGATCGACCGCCTTCGTAGTGTCGTGGAGGAGCAGCACGGGGCACTCGATCTGCTTCTGAACAACGCGGGTATCAACGGAGGCGGCACGGCCGATATGTTCGACACGGTGGACATGGAGACGCTGGTGCAGACCTTTCGTGTCAACGCCGCGGCTCCGCACCTATTGACCCGTTCCTTCGCCCCGATCCTCCGGTCGGGGGCGTCGAACGGATTGAGCGTTGTCGTCAACATCACCTCCCAGCTCGGCTCGATCGCCAACACGCAGGGGCGCGGGACGTGGCAGAGCTACAAAGCGAGCAAGGCGGCGCTGAACATGCTGACGCGCCTCGAAGCGCACGAACTGCGATCCGACAGCGTCGTGGTCGTCGCCATGCACCCCGGCTGGGTCCAGACCGACATGGGCGGGTCGAACGCTCACCTGACTCCCGAAGCCTCCGTCGCCGGCATTCTGGATGTGGTTCAATCCCTGACCCCGCAGGACGCCGGCCGCTTCCTCACCCACGCCGGCGGCGAGCTGCCGTGGTAACGGGGGTTTCGGGTATGAAGGGCGAAAGTGTCGACGCATCTGGTTGGACGCTGTTTCAGCCTATCCGAGTACGCACACCCACCCAGCGTCTTCCCACACGGTCGGTCTGATCCCGCGCAAGCCACGACCCACGACCCCACGACCCACGACCAACAACCGACGAGCTATGTCCGGCCCTGACGGCGTTCTGGAAACGTGTCTGTACGCCCGTGATCTCGCTGCAGTCATTCCTTTTTACCGGGATGTGCTGGAGTTGGACCCGGTCTCGAGGACGGAAGGGCGGCACGTGTTCTTTCGCTGTGGCGAGCAGATGGTGCTCATCTTCCATCCCGACGCTACGGCTGACCCGGACGGAACGCTGCCGCCGCACGGCGCGGAGGGGCCGGGGCATGTGGCGTTTCGGGTCGCTCACGACGAGATCGAGTCGTGGCTGGATCGCTTCCGAGAGCACGACGTCGCTGTGGAGAAGGACATGACATGGAGCGATGAGGGCCGGTCGCTCTACGTCCGGGATCCGGCCGGCAATAGCGTTGAGGTCGCGACGCCGGGCATCTGGTCGTTGGACGAACACGCGTAACCGAGTTCGCGGCGCGCGTCCTACCGGGGAAGAGAACGTTCCGTGGGTTCGAGCGCGTCAAACGCGTCGTGAGGCGCCGGGCTGTAGGCGTCGACGACGAAACGCCACGTACCACCTGGACCCTGTCTCAGAACCGTCGAGAACTTCCCCGTCGA
>NZ_DAXETW010000019.1:0-4271 GCF_051155795.1 Longibacter sp. | reverse complement strand
GTGGCCAGCGCAAGGATCGCCCGGTGGTAGTGAACGAGGCTTTCGTGGGCATCGGAGGCATTAAGATCCGCCGCCTGATCCTCACGTTCGTCTACCGCCGTGTGACTGGCATGCGTCGCAGATTCATGGTACGCCTGGATGCCGTTATTCCCTCCGTGGCTGCCGCGTCGGTCGCCACCGGATGCTGACGCAGCGTGGGAGAAAGCCTCTACCCTATCGTCCCCCTGGTCGGAAAATTGCGAGTAGAGCGGTTCGTTGATGGCTACCATCGCAAAAGGACCGTTGGTTGAGGACGTTGATTCCAGGCGAGAGGCAGGCATGGTAGAGGCCCAGACAGAGGGGCTGGCAGCCGGGAAGAACGTGGTTGGCGAACCGAAGAAGGACGGCCCGCACGGTGCGTGTCCGGTTAGACGTGAACCGGGACGCGCGACTCTCCCACAAGAATCGGCGCCCCGGCCGTCCAACGGCACTAGACAGACGGGACGCTGCTTCACGTCCTCGAGGCATCGGTGCAACCATGTGGCGGCAACGTAGATGCTATCACCGTCTCCGTTGTATCCGTATGATTATCGCCGTGAAAGGATACTGTAACCGACGCCGACTCGACTGTCCGATGCGACGATCGGATAATGCAGACATCGACCATCAGACGCTGTGTCGTGCGGGTACAATCCTTACACGAGAGGTCGAGAGGTGCCGCGGTCGGAAGGTATTTTGCACGCAGATAGGTGTACTGCACGCAGAGTCGGCGTACCGCGCCGTTTTGGCCACGATCGCGTCCGATCGATCGGAACCGCACATTCAGACGGGCGGGGAGCCTTCACGTCGTCGGTCGTTGGTATCGGGACCTGTTCCGTTCAGATTATCCGGGACGCACAATCCTGCGCATTTCGTTATTGAAACGGGCCGCCCGTAACACGCGACAGGTATGTAGACGTGTTGCTATTACCAGCCCCGTTGGTTACACCGGTTCCCAGACCTTTTTCCCTTTCCAAGACCATTATGCGGTTTGTCCTTTCTCTCGCTCTTGTTGCCGGACTCGGATGTATGGGATGGAGCGTCTGGCAGGAGGATGTCGTCCTGGCACAGTGGATCGTGATCGCTGCGCTCGTACTGGCTGTTGTTGCACAACGAGCGGCCGGACTGAACCGGGACGGCCTTTGGCAGGGCGGTTTTTACTTCCTGTCGGGCATGGGCGTTGGCATGCTCGCCTACCACGGGGAGGTGTCGATTCTGATCGGTGCGCTGTGGCTCGCGCTGTCGTTCTGGATCGAGCAGGAGATCCGGATCGATGTGAAAAGCATGCTTGACTCGGGCGAGACCGAGTAAGGGCGCGACGGAGTCACCCGCCAGATGAAAAGCCCTGCAGAAGTGCAGGGCCAGAGAGACAGGAGATTTGATTCGAGCGAAACGGTCGAGTGACGTTTGGACCGGTGGTCCAGAAAGCGCCGAACGCCGGTGCTTACGAGTGAGACGACGCCCGCTCGATGCGCTCGGCGGTAATGTTCAGCGTCCGCGACACACCCCGGAGGATGGATCGGGCACGGTCGGTGCCGGCCGAAGCGGCCGGCGTATCAACCGTTCGGGAGGTGTCAACCCGGTCCATCGCGTCGAGCAGCGGCTCCGCACCCGTTGCGGCAGACTGTGCCATGTTCAGGCGTTCGAGGACGTCCTGCAGTTCTTTGATCGCATCGTCGATGGCCCGGGGGAGTTCGTCTTTCGGCGGGTTGGCGACCGAGAGCTGAACACCGTCTTCGCTGATGATGGCACCGTCGCCTGTCGTTGGCTTCACCTCCGCAGCCCGTCTTCCCGGCGAACGGTGGCTGGGTCCATGAGAGCTGTCGCTCTGGTTATTTCGTGTCTCGTCTCCGTCCATGCTCATATCGGTCATAGCCTCGTAGGTGGAACGGTGGGGGCGTGCGGAACCGGGCTATGGCGCGCGGGCACGTTGTCCGGCGGAAGGGACGTCGTCGCGCCATCGATGTACGCTGTCATGATAGGTACGTAATGCAATATGACCTATTCAGGAAACGGGTGCAACATCGACGTTACAAACCTGGGTGAGAGGATCGTCAAGTCACGGAGAATCCGGTCTCGCCTCGCTCCGTCGGCTCCCGCCGGGGCCGCTGGCAGGTGCATCGTCCTACACCGACTGTCCGCATCGGTAGCGGGTAAATGCAGCGATCTGTGCCACCGATGATTGTCGTGGCTCGCTGACATTCTGGGGTAGAGATGGCCCGAACCAACCTCGACTCATCCATGCCCACGCTTCAGAATCTGTCGACGGCTTCGAGATGGCTTCTTCTGGTCGCGCTCCTTCTTCTGTTCGCCCTGCTGGCGTTTACGGTTGCTCCTGCCGATGCGACCCGCCCACCGACGTCGGCTGACGGTGCGACCGTTCTCCTGCAGCTTCGCCCCGATACGATCGAGGGCGGACCTCTCCGACCGGCCGAGATGCTGGCGCCGGATCGCTTCCGCATGCGCGTCGGCGGGGATGTTGTTGTCGCGGATACCGATCGGGAGGGAGCGGTGGTCGTCATTGACGGCAACGCGATCGTCGAAGGTGCGGTCGATGCTGTCGTGGTCGTCGACGGGCGGGCAACCCTTCGCCGCGCCGATGTTGGGACGCTGGTTGTCGTGGACGGTACGGCCGACCTCTCGGAGGGGACCGTCATCCGGCGGAACGTGCACCTCGTGGCGTCCGACCTGCGACAGACGGATGACGTGATCGTCGGAGGCGATGTGGAGACGGGGATGGAGTACCCGATCGCCCGCGGATTCTTGCTGTTCGGCGTTCTGGTTGCGCTGGGAGGTGCGATCGCCGTCATCGCATCGGGACTCATTGCCGCCGCGGTGGCGCCGCACAAGATGCGGGAAATGGGCGCACGCATCACCGGCGACATCGGAGCGACGGCACTGGCGGGCCTTGCGGTGTGGGTTGGGTTGCCGATGGTCGCCGCGGCGCTCTTCGCGACGCTCGTCGGGATTCCGATCGCCCTCGGTATTCTCTTCGTGCTGCTACCCGGAATCGCTATGATCGGCTACATCGTTTCCGGGATTCGGCTGGGCGACTACGTAATGGGGCGCTTCCGCGGTCGCGACGAAGCCTGGCACCCGTACCGGGCGGCGGCATCCGGACTGGCGTTGCTGCTCGTCGCCGGGTGGCTACCGTTCATCGGGGGCGTCGTCACGCCGGTCGCCGTCTTCCTCGGGGGCGGCGCAGTCGGACTCACCGCGTGGAAGGCCATCCGTTGGCCGAAAAGCGCGACCGGACCGACGAATCCACCGGAGGAGCCCGAGCTGGCGGTACACCGGGGGCCATGATCCCGGGTGGGGTGGAGAAAACCGATACGGGTCCCCGCGAACCATCCCTGGTGGCTCACCGCAGCGGGTCAAGCGGCTGCCGCCTCTCGGCCGAGGATTTCGTCCTGCAAGGACCGACTGAGGCCATCGGACAGAAATCGGAACAGCCGGTTCTTCTTGCGGGCGAGACGCCGATAGCAGGCGCCAAGGTCGAGAACCATCGTGATTCGGCGGTGCAGGCAGTCCATTTCCCCGACAGCGTGGGTTGCCAGCGGTTCAAACCCTAACACCCTCGTGTGGAAGTTGTACGGACTGTGTTCTTCACCATCGAATACATCCGTCACGTAGTGAGTGTAGCGCCGTTCGAAGGTGTCCACGCATGCGATACGCATCAGCCAGAATACAACGCGGATACGGCGGCGGTAGGCCGGGAGAACAGCAAACCGCCCGATCTCCGCGATCTGATTCTCATTGATGAAGTCCTGGATCCCGTCGGCGTCTAAGGCCTCCCCGTGGATAGAAATGGTCGGTTCAGGGTCGTGGCTCCCACCATCGACCGGTTCCCCATCCCCGATGCCCCTCAGCCCGTACGACGCGTATACATCCAGCGGGGGCGCATAATGAACACGCAGCACGCCGGCGGGTGCGTCGTCCACCGTCGCGAGAACCCACGTCACCTCGGAGTTGGACAGGTCTTGCTCCGGAAATACGTCCTCGGCGGATCCGACCCAGCCTTTCTCGTCTGCATAGGTTTGTCGTAGGACGGAAAGAGCCTGCGCTCGCTGATCTGACGTTGTAACGCGTTCGGCCGTTGTCGTGGATCGAAGCATGAGTCAGTCCGGGTGATTATGAGAAAGCCGGGATCGGAGGGCATCCGGCGACCCCGTGCAGCCGGTACGACTGGACGACCGTTCGTTCGAATGGCCGGTCCAGCGCGTGTGCGAAAGCTCGGCTACGGCGTGCATCAG
>NZ_DAXETW010000018.1:0-18230 GCF_051155795.1 Longibacter sp. | reverse complement strand
AAGCCCGTGATCTCGGACCAGCCGCGTACCAGCGGGCCCGTTCCGGGAAGGTGATCGATATCGAATACGACCCGATGCCGCTTCCCGACACCCGGTTTCGGTTCAGCGGCCCGATCGCTATTCTCGTGGGACCCCGCACGTTCTCAGCTGCGGTAAAGCTGGCCGATGTCGCGCAGTACTACGGCATCGCGACGATTGTCGGCAGCGAGACCGGAGGCCGCCCGAGCGGATTCGGAGAAGCCTACCCCTTCCGGCTGCCCAACAGCGGCTTCCGCGCCATGGCGTCCATTGCCGAGTACACCCGCTTAAACGAGCGCCAGGACGGACGCGGCGTCATCCCGGACGTCCCGGTCCCGGACATGCACGTCGGCACAACGGATGTCGCAATGGCAACGGCCGTGCGCCTCGTGTCTAAGAGATAAAGGGCGAGGGCTTTGGGAAAGGGGGAACGGGGGAAGGGAGAAAGGGACCGAAAGTAGTCCGTCGTACGTGGAACGGAGCCAATCCACTACGAACAACGAGGGACTCACAACCTGATGCCTTTCAATGGACACGTCGTCTGGATCACGGGAGCTTCTTCGGGGATTGGACGGGCGCTGGCGCTGGAATGCGCGCGTCGCGGTGCAGACGTCGCGCTCTCCGCACGGCGGGAAGAGCAGTTGCGCGCCGTGGCCGGGGAGGTGCGGGCGCTCGGGCAGAAGGCTCTGGTCGTGCCGTGCGATGTGACGGAGGAGGCGCAACTGGAGGCCGCGGTCAAACAGGTCGTCGACCACTTCGGGCGGCTCGACGTTGCGGTCGCCAATGCCGGGTTCGGGGCGATCGGCACGATCGAAGAGCTGGATGCGGAGACTTGGCGACGACAGCTAGATGTCAACGTGGTCGGTCTCGCACAGACGGCGCGCTGTGCCCTTCCGGAGCTTCGCAAGACCGACGGCCGCATCGTCTTGATCGGAAGCGTGGCGTCGATGGTGACGCTGCCCAACACCGGCGCGTATTCCGCTTCGAAAGCAGCGGTTCGCTCGATCGGGGAGGCGCTCTCGATGGAGTTGAAGGACGAGGCCGTGACCTGCACGACGATCCACCCGGGCCTCGTCGAAAGCGACATCGCCCGCGTCGATAACACGAACACCCCGGACCCAGACCGCCGGGACCCGCGGAACGCAGCGCTCATGTGGCCGACGGACAAAGCCGCCCGGGTCATGGCCGATGCGATCGAGAAGCGGAAGCGGGAATACGTCTTCACCGGACACGGCAAGGTGATGGGCTTTCTCTGCCGCCATTTCCCCCGCGTCATGCACCCCGTCCTCGCCAACTTCAGCCGGTAGGCTCAAGAGCGGTGCGCAGGTCGTCGATGCGGGTTCGTCCGACGGGCAAGACTTCACCCGTTTCCAGGAGAACGTCGTACCGGCTCCCTTCTCTGGACCTGACGCTGCGGATGGTGTCCAGTCGCACGATGTGCGAACGGTGGATTCGGAAGAAGGTCGGTGGTAGCAGATCCAGTAACCGCGTGAGCGACTTCCCGTGCAGTTCGTTTCGTCCGTCGTCCAGCACGAGTCTGGCATACGATCCGGCTGCTTCCACCCGCTTAACGTCGGCCACGGGGATGCGAACGAGGCGCCCCTGTTTGTGGAGAACGAGGGACTCCAGTCCGGAATGATGCCGCCGCGTGGCATCAAACATACGCGTGAACGTTTTTTTCAGGCGCTTGCAGTCGAAGGGTTTGCCAACGAAATCAAAGACGCCCAGGTCAAAGGCTTCGATCGCTCGGTCCGTGTATGCCGAAACTACCACGGTGTGATACGGTTCGGCGGCCGTTTCTTCGAGAATGTCGAAGCCGTCGTCGCCACGTAGATTCAGGTCGAGAAATAGCACATCAACGGCTTTCGCTTCCAGAATCGGTCTGGCCTGTCCGATGGACTGGACGGCGTCGATGGACTCTATCGGCCTGGGGCAGCTTTCCCGTACGAGGCGTCGTAGGCGGCGTGCGATGATGGCTTCGTCTTCGACGATCAGGATTCGCATGGTCGATGTGTCAGGCGTCAGTCTGAAGCCGGTCAGTTGGAGCGATCAGATCTCCGTCTGGGCGAGATCCACAGGGAGAACGATGATCGTGCACCAGTCGGCGTTTGGCGCGCTCGACGAGGTGCACGGTTTGGAGTGGAGCTCCCACCGTCCGGGGGCAACATCATCCAGGCGTGCCCGGATGTAGCGAAGCCCCGTTCCATCGCGGGCGTGCTTCTGCCGGTGAATGTCTTCGGTTCCACCGGGCGATGTCCAGTGATAGGATCGACGACCGGCGGTTACGGTCTCCCGAAGGGTGAAGCCGATATTGCATCCGGAAGCGTAGCTGTTGTGGGTAAAGCTATTCTCCACGATGGTATGGAAAACGGCTGGAGGGATCAACGCGTCCTTGTTCACGCCCGTCGTATCGATGCGACAGTCCGTGTCTGTGCGAAAGCCCATCACCTCTACGTATGCCTGGCATACCCGCAACTCTTCCTCAACGCGAATCAGGCGGCTGCCGGAGATTGCATGTAGCCTATTCAGCAGGTGGGCGACAGAATGCAGAAAGTCGACTCCCTTGTCCGGCTGGGCTTCGATCCATTCCATCGCTGCTGTCAGGGTGTTCATCAGGAAGTGCGGCTGAATGTGCCGCTTGAGCAACTCCGTTTCTAGCTGTGATTGGCGGAGTTCGGCCTTCCGCCGCCGAGTTTCCTCGCGATGGTGGCGGGCGGCGAGTGTCCCGAGGAGACCGACGACAAATACGGAGAAGGCGGGCGAAAAGTATCCTGACGAGAATCCGGTGCCGGTGGATAACAGAGCGACCAGGCACAGTGCAAGTCCGCCGCAGGCCAGTTTAGCTCCGGTTCGCCCTGCATGAACCGCCCAAATTGTTGCTATGAGCGCTGCGCACGTCATGACGAAATACATGCCGTAGACGGCCCCGTCCGATGAGGCAACGAGCGTAATGGTGGCGACGGTGATTGCTGCCACGATCGCAAGCCATCGTTTCTTCCCGGGTACGTCAAAGTGAATGACCACGAACGCGACAAGGAGGAGCCCCATCGCTGCTGTCAGACCGGTGATCGCGTGAATGCGCAGCGCGTGCCAGTCGTAGGTGTAGTTGTAGAGGACGCGCAGACTCTCCGTCCCGATGACGAACGAAATGATCAGGCAGAACAGGGCGAGGATGCCCAGGGATCGGCGAGTCGGGTCTAAGACAAACAGCAGGCCTGCGTAGACGACGATGAAAAGGAAGCCGCCGACAAAGAGAAGCGGGAAATAATCGATCGGAGTCCGTTCGAATGCGGCCAGCGGGCCGACGATGAGACCGTACAGCGAGTATTCGAAGTCGAGCGGCATATGGTGGTTGGAAAGACGTATTGCCAGCACGTGCTCACCGGGCGTGTAGAGCGAATCCGGAATGTGTACGGTCGATCGAAGGGGGCCAGGTTGTTCGTCTTCGGCTGCGGCACCGACCTGACCTTTCCGTCCAATCCGCACTCCATCCCAGAACATCTCTGCGGAAGCCAGAGCGGAAAGCAGAACGCCCGCGGGTCGGTGGTGAACGGCATCAGGGGAGATGCGGATGCGGGTGCGAATCCAGTAGATGCCACGTGAGTCCGGTGCTCTGTACAGCAGGCGCTCGGGCCAGTCCGCATCGTCAAAGTGTGGACGCTCTGCGCCGGTGGCGTCGCCCATACGTACACGCGCCTCATGGATGCTAATTGGCTCGTGCGACTCAGCCCATACCAGCGATGGGTACACCATCATGAGGAAACAGGCCGTAATCAGAGAAAGTGGCCGGACGGGAAGCGGCATACGTCGCACAGGCGCGGATTGAGATGCGAGAACACCTCAGAATACAAAGCGAACGAGACCGGTATGAGACGTTCATGCATCGAGCGAGATGTTCGCGGAATGGCCGGCATCCTTATCGACCGGTCTACGTGTGGAAAAGCAGATCCCCATCCTGGGTCGACCGATATCCGATCCAGCGTTTCTCTACTTGGCCGTCTCGCCTGTATGCTTCTGTTCGATCACCGTCCTGTTCTGCTTTCTCGCCTCTGTCGCTTTCTTGCTCCTCATGCTGCACTCGCTGCCGTGTTATGGGTCACGATGTGCGCCATGTCTTCGAACGCCGCCTATTCTCAGAGCGTCGTTGATACGACGCTCACGCTCGACCGCGATTCGGTTGTCGTTGTGGAGCAGTGGACCCTTCTCGTTCCGGAGAATCGATCGGATTCGTCGTCGCGAGAGATTCCGATCACGTTTCTCCGCCTTCCGAGTCGAGCCGCGTCGCCGTCGGCCCCCATCGTGTATCTCGCTGGTGGACCGGGTGGCTCCGGTATCGCTGCCGCGCGCGGGCCTCGATGGGACCTGTTCGATCGGCTCCGAGCCGGTTCCGATGTCATTCTTCTTGATCAGCGTGGAACGGGCCGTTCGGACTCCGTGCCGGGCTGTGATCCCCGTATCGGCATACCGCCGGACTCGGCTACGACGCGCGAGCACATGACGCGGCTGTACCGGGAGGCGATGAAGGTTTGCCTTGCATACTGGGAAGACCAGGAAGTCGACATTCGCGGGTATACAACCGCTGAGAGTGCCATGGATGTCGAGGCTGTGCGACAGGCAATCGGTGCAGAGCACGTCCACCTGCTCGGGATTAGCTACGGCACGCATCTCGCCCTGGCCACGGCGAAATCGTTTCCCGGCAGCGTAGGTCGGATGGTGCTGGCGAGTCCGGAGGGCCTGGGTCAAACGGTCAAACGCCCAGTTTTCCATGAGCGATTTCTTGGACGATTTCAATCAGCGATCGACCGGGACTCGACCGCCCGAGAGGTGTATCCGGACATTCGACAGATGATGCGGTCGGTACTGGATTCGATCGAAGCGGACCCGCCACGGCTTGAGGTGCAGCAGAGAAATGGGGGGAGCTTTGTTCGGACGCTTGGTCGGTTCGAAGCTCAGCTCATGACCGGCTACATGATGGGCGATCCGGGAAATGCTCGATATATGCTGGACGTATACCGGCGAGCAGAAAACGGCGATTACAGTGGGTTTGCCCGTCTTCTACAGTACAGCGCTCGCCCGAATGTCTTGCTCTCGGGAATGGCAGAGGCCATGGATCTTGCTTCTGGCGTGTCGGAAGAGCGACGCGAAGCGGTTCAGGCCGAAGCGAGAACGGCGATCGTAGGAGACGCGCTCAACTTCCCGATGCCGCACCTTGTAGGGGCGATTCCTGGCATCGACCTCGGTCCAGCGTTCCGGTACCGCCTGGCGTCGAGTCACCCGACACTCATCCTGTCCGGGACGCTCGATGGTCGGACATTCCCCGAGGCGCATGCCGAGGTGGCCGCGACGCTGGACCAATGTGCGGTTCTCACGATCGTGAATGCTGGACACAACCTGTTCTTCGCTCATTCTGAGGTTGTCCCTCGCACCGCCGCGTTTCTCGACGGTGGACCCGTTCAGTCCGACACGTTGATCGCGCCCAGCCCGTCTTTTCTCATCGAAGACGATTGACGGACGGACGATAACTGAAATACGAAACGCCCGGCCCCACAGTGGGCACCGGGCGTTTCGTGTTCAGTCTCGAGTTGGACTCGATCGATGCGTCTATCGGGATTCCGAGGTGGTCGTCCCGGTCGCCGTCAGCTCGACGGTCGCCGTCCCGCCACCCATCGCGGCGCCGAGGTTGACGTCGGCCTTCACGACGTGGTGCGGCGCGTCGGCCATCACGTGGTAGGTGCCGGTCCCGGCGTCGTTGCCGTCGAGGGCGGTGACTTCAACCGTCAGCGTTTCGAACGAGCCCGCGCCTACGTCCAAGGTGCCGCTGCCTGTGACGGCCAGCTTCACGCGGCGGACGTTCTGCTGCTGGTAGTTGAAGGTGCGGAGCGTCGTCTCGTAGCCTTCTTCCAGCGGCAGGCCGGCCATCGCGAGCTCCATACCGGAGCCGCTCGCCAGTACCGGGGCTTCGAGCGACTTGTCGATGTCCATCGACTGGCCCATCGCCTGCATCTGGCCCGTGATGGCGTCATCACTGTACGACAGCTGCACCGTGCCCTGCCCCTTCACGTGGCGGGCAAGGGGGCGGAGTGTCGCGCGGTCCACGATCAGCGTGTCCGACGCGTTCATCATGGGCGACGAGATGTCGTCCACGATACGCCATGCGGACTGATCCTCGTGCATCGCCTCTGCGATCGTCCGGGTGGTCGTCAGTTCGAGTGACCGGCCCTGAATCGAAAGCGACGTCGTGTACTCGACCGTCGTCGGCTGGATCACGGAGCCGTCCGCGTCCGGGAGAGCGGATGTCTTCGAGGCTTCCGCCTCGTCGGACGTTTCCGGCATCTCCACTGTGCTCGGGTCGACGGTGATTTCCGCAAGGCGCTGGTCGATGTCGTCCGTGGTCGACGTCTGGTAGCGTCCCCCCACGTGCTCGGCGAGGAACGCTTCCATTTTGGCGGCCAGCGCGAGGTTGTTGTCCTCGTTGCGGAAGCCGTGGCCCTCATCCGGTGCGACGATGTACTCGACCGGGTGGCCCTGATCGCGGAGTGTCGCCACGATCTGATCCGACTCCTGCTGCTTCACGCGGGGGTCGTTCGCCCCGTGTACGACGAGGAGCGGTGCGGTAATCTGATCCGCGTAGAACAGCGGCGAGCGCTCTTTGAGGTCCTCGCGCTCTTCCGGGACCTCCGGATCGCCAACGCGCTTGTACCATGTCCCTTCGAGGAACGGGCGCCAGTACGCCGGGAACGACTCGATCAGCGTGATCAGGTTGGACGGAGCGACGTACGGCACGGCCGCCGCGTACAGATCCGGCGTGAACGTGACGCCCGCGAGTGTCGCGTAGCCGCCGTACGAGCCGCCGAAGATGGCGACGCGATCCGGATCGGCGATGCCCTGATCGATCAGGTACTGCACGCCGTCGGTGATGTCATGCTGCATCGCGCCACGGCCCCAGGTGCGGTTTCCGGCGTTCAGAAAATCCTGGCCGTAGCCGGTGGAGCTGCGGAAGTTCGGCTGCAGCACGGCGTAGCCGCGGTTGGCGAGAAACTGGACGTACGGGCTGTAACCCCACGTGTCACGAGCCCACGGGCCGCCGTGCACGTAGATGACGGTCGGCAGACTCTCCGCCTCCACGCCCTTCGGCACCGTCAGGTAGGCTGGAATCTCCAGGCCGTCCCGTGCCTCGTACGTGATCGGCTGCATTTCCGCCATGTGGTCGTTCGGAATCTCCGGACGCGTCTCGTAGAGCTTGTCGATGCTCTGCGCCTCCCGGTCGAAGAGGTACACGATGCCCGGATTCACGTCGCTGCTGGAGACCACCTTCCACAGACGTCCGTCCTCCGTAGAACCCTGGAAAGAGATGTCGCCCTCGGGAAGTTCGCCCCGGAGAAACTCCAGGTCGCCGGCAAACTGCTCCGTCTTCGGGTAGATGCGAACCCGTTCGCCGACGTAGTAGGTCGCGATCAGCTCGTCGGTGACCGGGGAGAATTCCGCGCCACCGAAGTCAACATTGCCTTCCGGGTCGGACTCAACGACCTCCGATTCGCCCGTGTCCGGGTTGAACAGGATCAGCTGCTGCAGGTCCACCTCCGGGCCCTTGTTTGTGGACATGTATACGCGCTCGCCGTCCGGGTGGAACCGGATGACGCCGCACGACTCTTCCACCGAGCACTCGTAGACGGAGGTGAGCGAGTCGCCGTCTACGCGAAGGATCTCCGTGCCGCCGGTCGAGGTCTGCTTCGACACCAGGCGCAGGTTGCCCTTCAGGTCAAACGTGTAGCTACCGATGCCCTCGTCGTTCTTGAAGATGAGCTCGCGGTCGCCGGAGTCGATCTCGATCTTGTAAAGGTCAAAGTTCTGCGGACTCCGGTCATTGAGCCCGACGTAAATGACATTCGGCTGCTCCTCGGGGACGTTGGCGATGGACGCGCGTGCTCCCTCGTACGGCGTCAGGTTGCGGGCCGGCGGGACGCCCATCTCCGTGCGCTCCGCGTCCAGGTCGACGGCGTAAACATGGAAGTTCTCGTTGCCGCCCTTATCCTGGACGTACAGGATCCGTTCGCTGTCGTGCGTCCAGAAATAGCCGCTAACCGGACGGGTGGTGTCGGCCGTCACGGGCTCGGCCTCGCTGAACGGTTCGTCGATGCCTTTCACCCAGACGTTCATCACGTCCTTATACGGCTGGCGGAAGGCGATCATCTCGCCGTTCGGGGAGAGCTGCGAGCCGCTGTACTGCGGATCGCCGAAGAACATCTGACGGTCGAAGAGGGGCGGAAGCTCGCCGTCGAACTCAACGGAAGCGGCGCGAATCTCGTCGTCCGGGACCTCCTGGGCAAGCGCAGGCGGCGCCCAGAGGCTGAACGAGAGGCACGCCAACATCAGTACGGCGCAGATTCGTAGCGTCGTAGACATGGTCAATAAAGGTAACGTAAGGGAGGTATCGAGATACGCCGGAGCCGGCCACGTGAAATGCTCTCGGAGACAGATCATCTTAGGGACCTGCAGACGCAACACGCTGATGCGTTGAGCACAGGGAGACGAGAATCCGTTGGAGGCGTTCCGGCGATAATCCTGGCAGGATCCAGGAAATGCACGTTCAGCAAAAGATCGTTGTTACAGTACATGGATCGAGAACACAAGAGGTTTAACCCCGGCTTCACGCAAGGTTTCTATCCGAAATGGAATCTGGAGGGCTGCACGCTAAGCGGCGGAGCCGGGTACACCGCCGAACGCCCGACCCCCATTGTGGGAAGCCGGGCGTTTCGTCGGTTACTGGCACAACCGGGAAACGACCCGGTCGGCGAGGCTCCGTCCGCCTCTTTCGCATCGGTGCTGCACACACGCTACTTCGCGCCGTTAAGGGAGGTGAGCTGGACGGTTGCCGTGCCGCCGCCCATCTGGGCGCCGAGCTTCTGCTCTGCTTTCACCACATGGTGCGGCGCGTCGCTCATGACGTGGTAGGTGCCCGTCCCCGCGTCGTTGCCGTCGAGGGAGGTCAGCTCCACCGTCATCGTGTCGAACGAACCTGCACCGACCTCCACTGTCGAGGTGCCGGTCACGGCGACCTTCATCCGGCGAACACTCTGCTGCTGGTAGTTAAAGAAACGCACCGTTGTCGTGTAGCCTTCACCCAACGGGAGCGTCGCGAGCGTCATCTCAAGGCCGGATCCACCGGCGAGTACCGGCGCCTCCAGTTCCTTGTCGATGTCCATTGACTGCGACCCCATCTTCATCGTGCCGGTCACCGCGTCATCGGCGTAGGACAGCCGGATCGTCCCTTGTCCCGTTGCTGTTCGCGCGATGGAGCGCAGCGTCTCACGGTCCAGCATGAGCGAGTCCGTCGCGTTGATCATCGGCGAATTGACCTCATCCACGACCTGCCAAACTTCCTCGCCGTCATGCATCGCCGTGGCGATCGAGCGGTTGGTGGTCAGGTTGATCGTCCGGCCCTGCAAGGAGAGCGACGTTTCGTACGTCACGTTCGCGGGCTGAAGCACGGAGCCGTCCGTGGCCGGAAGCGCCGACGTCTTGGAGGCTTCCGCCTCTTCCGAGACCTCTGGCATCGCAACCGTGTCCGGGTCGACCGTGATCTCCGCCAGGCGCTGCGCGATGGCATCGGGCATGGAGGTCTGGTAGCGACCGCCGACATGCTCGGCGAGGAACGCTTCCATCTTCACGGCGAAGGCGAGGCGGTTGTTTTCTTTGGCAAACCCATGGCCCTCGTCCGGCGCGACGATGTACCCGACGGGCGCGTCGTTTTCGCGGGCTGCGACCACGATCTGGTCGGACTCGCGCTGCGGCACGCGCGGGTCGTTGGCGCCCTGCACCACGAGCAGGGCGTCGTCAATCTGATCGGCACTAAAGAGCGGCGACTGACGCTTCAGGCGCTCCACATCGTCGGGGTCGTCAAGGTCGCCCATCCGGGTGTTGAAGATGCGGCGCGCGGACTCCCAGTACGGTGGAATCGACTCCAGCAGCGTGATGAGATTGGACGGGCCGACGAATGAGATCCCGGCACTGTACACATCCGGCGTAAAGGCCAGGCCGGCGAGTGTCGCGTATCCGCCGTACGATCCGCCAAAGATCGCCACGCGGTCGGGGTGAGCGATGCCCTGGTCGATCAGGTGCTGTACGCCGTCCGTGATGTCATCCTGCATCTTGTCGCCCCATTCGCCGTTTCCGGCGTTCAGGAAGGCCTTCCCGTAACCGGTGGAGGCGCGGAAGTTGGGCTGGAGGACGGCATAGCCTCGGTTGGCCAGAAACTGCGCATAGGCGTCGTAGCCCCAGCGGTCGCGCGACCAGGGCCCGCCGTGCACGACCACGACGAGCGGCAGATTGTTGGCTTCAACGCCCTTCGGTGTGGTGAGGTACGCGGGAATCTCCAGGCCGTCGCGGGCGTCGTAGCGAATCGGTTCCATCGACGCCAGGTGCTCGCTCGGAAGCTCCGGTCGAGAGCGGTACAACTGCTCCACATCGCCGGTCTCGCTGTTGAACAAGAAAACGACGCCGGGGTCTACGTCACGCGTTACGGAGACGATGTGACGAGTGAAGTCCTCCGTGGAGGTGTTCAGGTATATCTCGCCGTCCGGGAGCTTACGCTTCAGTGTCTCCAGGATGCTGGCAAACGCGTCATCTTTCGGGTAGATGCGGAGGCGGTCCCCGACGTAGTAGGTCGCGATCAGCTCATCGGTGGATTCATGGAACTCCGCGCCGCCGAAGTCGACCTCGCCTTCCGGGTCGCCCTCAATCACGGTTTCCTCCTGCGTCTCCGGGTCGAACAGAATCAACTCGGTGAGGTCGCGGTCGCCTTTGTTGGTGGTCATGTAGACCTGCTCCCCGTTCTTGTGGAACCGCACGGCGCCGCACGACTCTTCCACGGTGCAGGTGTACACCACCTCGCCCTCTGCGCCCTCGCTGACGTCGAGAATCTCGGTTGATCCGTCCTGCGCGACGCGCTGCCCGAGGCGCAGGTTGCCGTCGAGGTCGAACGTCCAGCCCGCGATCTGCTGCGTGTTCTCGCGGATGAGCTCGCGCTCGCCGGTGTCGATGTCGACCCGGTAGACGTCGTGCCACTGCCTGTCGCGATCATTCATGCCGACGTACACGACGCCCGGCTGGCTTTCTGGGACGCTGTAGATGCGGGCCTGGATGCCGTCAACGGGCGTCAGGTCGCTGGCCGGGGGCACGCCCATGTCGGTACGTTCGGCGTCAAGATCCACGGCGTAGACGTGAAAGTTCTCGTCTCCGCCCTTATCCTGCGTGTACAGGATGTTCTGGCTGTCATTGGACCAGAAGTACCCGCGGACGGGTCGCGTGGTATCGGCTGTGACAGGCTCGGCAGCGTCAAACGGCTCGTCAATGCCCTTCATCCAGACGTTCATAACGCCCTTGTACTCCTGGCGAAACGCGAGGAAGTCGCCGTTCGGGGAGATCTGTGCGCCGGACAGCTGCGGGTCGCCGAAAAAGACCTGACGGTCGAGAAGCGGGGGGAGCTCGCCTTCGTACTCAACGGAGGCGGCGCGAAGCTCGTCGTCGGGGACCTCCTGGGCAAGCGCGGGAGACGCCCAGAGACCGGACAACAGGCACGCCGCCATCAATACGGCGCAGATTCGTAGCGTCGGAGACATGGGAGAAGAGTACAGGTCGTGAAGGGAAACAGAGACAATGAGTTGACTGCCGCGCGGTGCAGCATGGGATGCCAAGAAGCCAGTTTTTGCACGTGCGGGCCGAGGTGATTGTTACCGGGAAGCACCTCTGTTACCGGGAAACGGCTCGCGATCGAGACGGCACGGAGAATGCTGCAGAAAGGACTGGCAACATGAAAATGACCTGGCGAAAATAGGTCGATGTTCAGTCGAAATGGACGCAGTGATTGTTCCATGGTTTCACAGGTCGACGGGTTGGCGGTCCGATGCCCGGGACCAGAGCGGGACAGAGAGGTGATGCACCGGAGAGGTAGCCGCCCCCTGTTTTTCCCCACACGGCATCGCTCCATTTCACGACACGACGGCTGCGGGGAAAGCGGTAGTATCTGTGTCCGGGCTGTTGCCGGAATCATGTGTGAACGAAAACCGACGCAGAATGGACGTTGCGACGCGGCAGGATGGGGACATCCAGGTGGTGGTCATTGATGGTGACTGGCGCCTTGGCACACCCGTGCCGGAGGCCGATGCGATCCTGTCCAACGGCGAGGCATCCGGAGCTGTCGCGGTCGACGCCCGGTCGCTCGGGGAGTGGGATACGAGTCTCCTCGTCTTTCTGCTCGATCTCGTGGAAACGGTCGAAGCGGACGGGGGAACGCTCGATCTTGACGCCCTGCCGGAGGATGTGCAACGCCTCCTCACCATGGCCCGGGCCGTGCCGGAGCGCGACGCCGAGCACGACAAGCCTCCGGAGAACTGGGTTGAAGCGATCGGGCAGGGCGCCCTTGATCTGTGGTCGGGCACGACGCACTTCGTTCAATTCACGGGCGAGGTGGCGGCCAGTGCCGGCCGGGTCCTCACGGGAAGAAGCGAGATGCGGTGGCGCGACTTCTGGTGGGTCCTGCAGAACAGTTCAGCATCTGCGCTTGCCATCGTCACGCTGATAGCGTTTCTCGTCGGCCTGATCCTGTCGTTTCTCGGAGCAGTCGTTCTCCGCCGCTTCGGTGCCGACTACTACGTGTCCTACCTCATCAGCTACGGTATGCTGCGGGAGCTGGGTGCGCTGATGACGGCCATCATCATGGCAGGTCGTACCGGCGCGGCCTTTGCCGCCGAACTCGGGAGCATGAAGATCAGTGAGGAGATCGACGCGCTCAAGACGCTTGGCCTCTCCCCGATCGACGTACTGGTGCTTCCGCGCGTGGCCGCCATCTTCATCGCGCTGCCCCTGCTGACCATCTACGCCGACCTGGTCGGGATCTTCGGCGGTTGGGTCGTGGCCGTGCAAATGCTGGACGTCACGACGCCACAATTCTTCGCGGGCCTCACCGCACCGGTGACGCTTGCCGACGCGGCCCTCGGTGTCTTTAAGGGCACGGTGTACGGCGCAATCGTCGGGCTGACCGGCTGCCTGCGCGGCATGCGAACGGGTAGCGACGCTGCGGCGGTCGGCGATGCCGCCACCTCGGCCGTCGTCACCGGCATCACGCTCATCGTTCTCGCCAACGCCATCATCGACTGGATGGCCGCTCTGTTAGACATCTAATCGGAAGAATGGCGAAGGGCGAATGGGGAATTTCGAATGTCGAATGGGGAATGGCGAATGTCGAAGTGTGCATCGCAGACCGACAGTAGCAGGTTGCCACCCTTACTCCGATCTCCCCCCTTACCCCTTCTCCCCCTCACCCTTTCCCCTCCCGCCGATGCCTCAGGAGCCGGTTCTTGAGATTCGAGATGTCACGCTGGCGTACGGATCGTTCGTCGTCATGCGCGAGCTCACGTTCGATGTGGAGGCCGGTGAGATCTTTATCATCATGGGCGGGAGCGGATGCGGGAAGAGCACGCTGATGAAGACCGCGATCGGGTTGAAAGCACCCTCGGAAGGCGTGGTGCGATTTCAGGGGGATGACTACTGGGCGGCGGATGGTGAGACCCAGCGGGCGATGCTCCGGCATATGGGCGTGATGTACCAGCAGGGCGCGCTCTGGAGTTCGATGACCCTCGGGGAAAATATCGCGTTGCCGCTGGAGCTCTACACGGATATGATCGAGACCGATATCCAGCGGGTGGCATCGCTGAAACTCGCCCTCGTCGGGCTCCGGGGCTTCGAAACGTTTTATCCGCACGAAATCAGCGGCGGCATGCGCAAACGCGCCGCCCTGGCTCGCGCCCTGGCCCTCGACCCGGACGTCCTGTTTTTCGACGAACCCTCCTCGGGACTGGACCCGGTCAGTGCCCGCCGCCTGGACGACCTGATCCTGCAGCTTCGCGACAGCCTCGGCACCACCGTCGTCGTCGTCAGCCACGACCTCGCGAGCATTTTCACCATCGGAGATCGCGCTCTCTATCTCGACATCGAAACCCGAACCATGACCGCCCTCGGCCCCCCGGACGACCTCCGCGACGCCCCCCCGAACGAACGCGTCCACCGCTTTTTGACTCGAACGGCGGAGTGAGCCTGCCCCCGTAAAAGCGCATCGTAATCCGCCTTTGCGGGATCCGCTATCGCTCCATCCCCCATTCCTCACACCCCGCACCTCAACCCCCAGACCTTATGAGCCGTCGAGCAAGTCCCACCACCATCGGACTGTTCGTGATCGGCGCGCTTGTCATCGCCGTTATCGGCGTGGGCGTGTTCGCCTCGCGATCCATGTTTCGAAGCGAGACGACGTTTATCAGCTACTTCGACGAGTCGGTCAACGGCCTCGACGTCGGTGCGCCCGTCAAATTCAAGGGTGTGCCCATCGGACAGGTCGCCGCGATTGAGGTCCGGCTGGACCTGGATGGAGAGACCTTTCAGGTGCCGGTCCTGTACGAGATCGACCTGCAGCCGCTGACCAACATGACCGGGCAATCCGTGAACCTGGCGAACCCGAGGGTTCTCCGGCGCCAGATCGGGGAAGGCCTCCGGGCGCAGCTTCAGATGGAAAGCCTTCTGACCGGAAAGCTGTACATCGAGCTCACGTTTGTTGAAAGCCCGGAATCGCCCGTTCTGGTTGCCGATGACCGAGGGTACCCCGAAATTCCGACCGTGCTTTCGCCCATGGGCCGGCTGGGCGAAGAAGCTTCGGGCCTCGTTTCCAACCTGCGGCGTTTTGACGTCAACACGATCAACGAGAACCTGATCGAACTGCTGGTCAAAGCCAACACCAAGATCGACGAACTGGACATGGCAGCAATCAACGACTCCGTACTTGTCGCCGTCGGCTCCGTTCGCGACCTTGCCAACGCACCCGAAATTCGACGCGCCCTGGACGACGTCCCCCGCATCGCCGCTCGCCTGGACACGACCCTCCGCGACGTGCAGACTCTCGCCCGCTCGCTGAACCGGGCCGTCGACCCCACGACCGAATCCCTGCAGGCAACGACGAAGGAGATGGTGGCAACGCTGGAGGCGCTGCAAGAAACGATGTCCGACACGCGGGCGATGCTATCGACGGACTCCGGCCTCGGATACCGGATGGACGACGCCCTCACGAACCTGTCGGAAGCGGCAGAAGCCCTACGCGTTCTGTCTATCTCGCTCGAGCGGGATCCGAGCATGTTCATTCGTGGAAAAGAACAACCGGAGGAGCAGGAAACCGTGCAGTGACGGCCGGGTGTCGTTTGCTGACTTTTGTGAATCAACGGATGTGACATGGACCGGATGTCTGACATGCAGTGGCATCGTGCCGTTCGAGGGACGCTCATCGCGATACTCGGGCTAAGCGTTCTGGTGGGGTGCGTGAACCTGGAGCCGCGCCAGAGCAACATCAATTATTACGTACTGAGCGACGCCATGACGCCGGTGGAGGTGGAACCGGGGGCGGATCTTCAGGCGCAGCTGCCGGATTCGTTGCAGCTGGTGGTCGGGATCCGGAAAATCCGGCTGGCGGCCTACCTCAAAACGCCGTCGATCACGACGCGGTACGGCCGGCATGCGATGCACTTTTCTGAATTCCACCGGTGGGGCGAAGACCTTGGCGATGCCGTGAGCCGGTCGATTGCGCAGTCGCTGGCCCGGCGCCCGGAGATCCGGCGCGTCGACCGGGTGCCCTGGCCCGACCGGACGCCGCATGACGTGCTGGTGCAGCTGCGCGTGCTGCGGTTCGAGGGGGAGGCCCCGCCCGCTGCCCGTCGGGAGAACCGGGATGACGACGCTCCCATCCGGGGAAGTGCGCGTGTGGCCATTGCCTGGGAGCTCGTGGATCCGGAGACGGAAGATGTCTGGGTCAGCGGGCAGACCGATCACCGGGAAGATGGGTGGCCGGTCGGTGAGTACCCGGCCCTTGTTGAACGATTGGATGCTGCCCTCACCGTCGTCGCCGCCGACCTCGCCGCTCAGATGGAGGCCGTTAAGGGGCTCTCCGCATTGCAAAGATAAAGGGCGACCGAAGGGGTGACTGAGCAGCCAAGCACGATGGCGCCTGTTCTGTCCGCTCAAAGACCTTGTTTGCCATACGCAATCTACCGTATGGAGGAGAGGACCGGCGCGGTGAAGTCTCTCCGAAAACAGGTGGAGGCCGCGCCGACAGCGGTCCGGAGCGGGCACGGAGGTTGCACCCGTGCTGCGATGCACGTACGTTGCGAACTGCCCCGAGGTGTTTGGCGCCTGCTGCGGTAGCCGGCGCCGCTCCTCCGACCTTTGCTGACCGCGTCGAACCCCTTTTCGCGCCCGATGGAATATCTTCTTACGGCAGGCTTTGCCTTCCTCGTTATCAATGCGATGCTCGTGAGCGCCTCGGTGCTCGTGTACGCAGAGCGCCGCGTCTCCGGCTTCATGCAGAACCGCCCGGGCCCGAATCGCGTCGGCCCGCTCGGAATCCTTCAACCGTTCGCCGACGTGCTCAAGTTCGTGCTGAAGGAAGACGTGCAGCCCGCAGCGGCCAACACGTTTATCCATTCGCTCGCGCCGGTTCTGATGGTCGTAATCGCGATGAGCACCGCGTCGCTCATCCCCTTCGCGGAAGGCGTCGTCGTCGCCGATCTCAACGTGGGCGTGCTGATGCTGCTGGCATTGACGTCGGTCACGGTTTACGGCATCACGCTTGCCGGGTGGAGCTCCAATAGCAAGTACTCGCTTCTCGGGGGACTTCGGTCGGCCGCGCAGATGGTTTCATATGAGCTCTCGATGGGCCTGGCCGTCATCTCCGTGGTGCTGGTTGCGGGCAGTCTCAACCTGATGGAGATCGTCGAAAACCAGGCCTCCGGCGGGGCGCTTCTTGGCTGGAATGCGGTTCGCAACCCGATCGGCTGCCTCATCTTCATCGTCACCGCCTTCGCGGAAACGAACCGTGCGCCGTTCGACCTGCCCGAAGCCGAGCAGGAACTCGTGGGCGGCTACCACACGGAGTACAGCGGCATGAAATTCGGCATGTTCTTCCTGGCCGAGTACGTGAACTGGTTCATCGCCTCGTTCATGATCGTAACGCTCTTCTTCGGCGGCTACCTGATCCCCTTCCAGCCGCAGCTGCTGGCCCTCGCCCCGGGCCTCGCGGACTCCGTACTGTTCCCATTCCTCCAGTTCGGCTCCCTGATGCTGAAGGTGAGCTTCTTCGTCTTCCTCTTCATCTGGGTCCGCTGGACGTTCCCCCGATTCAAGTACAACCAGCTCATGATGATCGGCTGGAAGTACCTCCTCCCGATTTCGCTCGCCAACGCGATCCTCGTCGCCCTTGGCGTCATCTTCTTCCAGACGTACTTCTAAACCGAACCGCGACGTTCGACGAGCAACATGAAAAGCACCCCGACGCCAGACGGCGATCCGGGGTGCTTTGCTTTGGGTTCAGCGCTTTGGGTTCAGCGCTTTGGGTTCAGCGTTCGCCAAGAACGGACGGTCTGAACGGCGAATGGCGAACGGCGAAGAGCGAACGGCGAATATCGAAGGTCGAATGACGAATGGATTCTATCGAAGCGGATCAACGCGCTACAGACATCTGAATCGGCCGAAAACGTCGGGAGGCCACCCATCCCTCACACCCCACACCCCTTCTCGCTCTCCCCTTTCTCCCCTTCCCCCTCACTCCCTGCTGCGCCTGCGTTCGGTCATGGTCACGGCGGCACCGGTGAGGACAAGGACCAGGCCGGCGATGCGGGTCCAGGAGAGCGCGATCGGGGAACCGCCGAGGAGCCCGAAGTGGTCGAGGCCGGCGGACGTGATCAGTTGCGCTGCGAGGAGGAGCATGCCGAGCAGGACGGCACCGATCCGCGGCACGGCGTAGTTGCTGGCGGCAACGACGAAGACGCCCATGCAGCCGCCAACCCAGTAGTACCAGGGGAGTCCACCAAGCTGTAGAATGCCCGTGCGCAGACCGACAGCGAGCAGTCCGCCCGCCACGACGGTGCCGACGATGTGGTTGATCAGCGAGCCACGCAGGCTTCCCGCGAAAACAGCCAGCGACGCGTTCACAAGTCGACTCAGGGAGCCGATGACGCCGTTAAGCAGAGCGAGGAAAAAGGCCATCAGGGCAGTCGGTCAGGTGCAGCCTGGCAGGAAAACTAAATGAGAAGGGTCATCCGTACGCAACGAGAATGACGCCCAGCACGACGAGAGCGAGCCCGAACAGGCGCCGCCGGCTGACGCGAAACTGCGGCAGCCCG
>NZ_DAXETW010000017.1:0-11186 GCF_051155795.1 Longibacter sp. | reverse complement strand
TAGCGGAAGACGGGACGCGTGCGGCTGACACGACCGTCGTCTTCTATTCCCCGTCGAAAGCCGTGGCCGCCTCGCGCGACGGGCTCTTGACAGCGATCGAGGCCGGGGAGCATGAAGTGATTGCTCTACGACCGGCCCAGGATGGACAGAAGCGCATCATGAACCGCTTCTCCGTACAGGTTGCGCCGAAGCCCGTTGACGGAGTCGCCTTCGTTGACGCGCCGGCGTCCATGTACACGGAGACGATGATGCCGCTTACAGTCCAGGCCCAGACGGAAGACGGCACCGCACGGGACGATATCTCGGTATCGGTCACCAGCAGCGATGCTTCGGTTGCCGAAACCGATCGCCTGAATCGCCTCCATGCCCGCACCCCGGGGACGGTGACACTGACTGCATCGGCCGGGGACTTTGAGGCGAGGCATACCGTCGAGGTGAAGGAGAATCCGGTCGTCTCGCTTGATCTGACCGGAGGCGCGGAGACGGCACGCACTGGGGATGTACTCGCGTTCACGGCCACGGCACGCGACGAGGCGGATGCACCTGTGACCGATGCGCCGATCCGCTATTCCGTTCGCATTGACGAAACGGGGCCGATCGCACCCGGCGCCCCTGCCGAGATCGGTGCCGACGGACGCTTCGTCGCGGAAGACGCCGGGACGTACACGGTGGTTGCCACGAGCGGCGCCCATGTCGCAGAGACGACGATAACGGTCACGGAGCGAAATCCGGAGGGGAGCATCGAGTTGGTGGGGCGTGGGCAGGTGTCCAGCGTGCACACGTCTGACCTGTGGGTCTGGGAGGCGGTCGACGGGCGCGACTACGTTATCACCGGTACATGGGGAGGAAACGGCGAAGCCTACTTCTGGGACGTCACCGATCCTGCCAACCCGACGCCGGTCGACACGGTGACCGTGGACGCGCGGACGGTCAACGACGTAAAGGTGAGCGAAGACGGACGGACGTGCATCATCAGTCGCGAGGGGGCATCCGACCGGAAGAACGGCATCGTGATTCTGGACTGCACGGATCCGACCAACGTATCCGTGATCACGGAGTACACCGAGCGACTGACGGGCGGCGTGCACAACCTGTTCATTTACAAGAATCACGTGTACGCGCTCAGCGCCGGACAGCGATACGAGATCCTAAACATCGAGGACCGTGCCAATCCGGAGCATGTCGCCACCTTCGAACTTGATTCGCCCGGGGCGTCGATTCACGACGTCTGGGTGATGGACGGCATCGCCTATTCGTCTAACTGGGAGGACGGCGTCGTCCTTGTCGACGTCGGAAACGGGATCAAGGGCGGATCGCCGTCGAATCCGGTCGAGATCGGTCGCTATGCGTATCCGAGCGGATGGAATCACGCGGCGTTTCCGTACGATGACAGCGAAACCGGTAAAAAGTGGGTAATCGCAGGGGATGAAGCCTTCCCGAACGGCCTCAACATCGACAATGAGCCGACGATTCCGGCCGGATGGCTCCACTTCGTCGACTTCACCGACCCGGACAATCCGACGGAAGAGGCGCGCTATCAGGTCCCCGAGGCCGGTACCCACAACTACTGGGTAGACGGCGACGTGCTCTATGTGGCATATTACAACGCAGGCCTCCGCGTTGTCGACCTCTCGGGCGACCTGAAAGGAGATCTGTATGCGCAGGGCCGCGAAATTGCGCGCTTCCGCTCATTCGACCCGGAGGGGCGGGTGGCGAATGCACCGATGGCTTGGGGCCCGCAGCCGCACAAAGGCCACATCTTTTTCTCCGATTGGAACTCCGGCCTATGGGTCGTCAAGCTGAAGCGCCCCGAGCAGGACCGTGTGTCGGCGACCCGGTAAACGTGTCGCCCCGACTCCACTCATCTCGACTGTTACGTATCTGCCTATGCGCATCGCCCGCGTCCTTCTCTTGACGTTCGCCTTCGTGCTCATCGCTCACGCGCCGGCACAGGCTCAGGAATACTTTGCCTACGTCGCGTCTGAATCGGCAGATGAGGTCTCGCTGATCCGGTTCGACGGAACGGAGGCTGTCGTGCAGGAAGCGGTCCCTGTGGGACAGATTCCGGTGGAGACCGAAGGCGCCCACGGCATGACGGTGTCGCCGGACGGCGAGCACTGGTTCGTCTCGATCGCGCACGGCAAACCGTTCGGCCGCGTCGTCAAGTACGAGACCGGCACGAACCGCAAACTCGAAGCCGCGGAGGTCGGGCTGTTCCCCGCGACGATGCAGATCTCCGATGTGACCGGGCTCCTCTACGTCGTGAATTTCAACCTTCACGGCGAGCCGGAGCCCAGCACCGTGTCCGTCGTGGAGACCGAGTCGATGACGGAGGTCCAGACAATCGAGACGGGCATCATGCCGCACGGGTCACGACTCAGTCCCGACCACCGGACGCACTACTCCGTGGGCATGATGGACGGGACGCTTTACGAAATCGACGTGGTGAGCGGCGAGGTGTCGCGGACGCTGAAGACGGGCACGGGCATGATCAAGCCGACCTGGGTGCAGCCCCATCCGTCGAAACCGGTCGCCTACGTCGCACACAACGGGGCCGACGAAGTGGTAGTCGTCGATCTGGATGCCTGGGAGGTGACGGAGCGTTTCGCGACCGGGAAGGGCACGAGCCCGTATAACCTCGACGTGACACCGGACGGCTCGACCCTCGTCGTTACGTACAAGGGGTCCGGGGAAACCGGAATCTGGGACGTTGAAACAGGAACGCGCCGCGCTCTCGTGGAAAATACCCGCGGCGTTTCACACGGTGTGGTGGTCACGCCGGACAGCCGCTACGCGTTCGTCACCGCGGAAGGCGTCGGAGGCGAGCCGGGAGCGGTCGACGTGATCGATCTGTCTACGGATGAAAAGGTTGCCCACGCAGACGTGGGGGCGCAGGCGGGCGGCATTGCGTTCTGGAAGATGCAGGCGGGCGAAGCTGCAAGTCGGTGATGTCCGATCGAACCGTCTGTCGGCGACCGATGTAACGCGGGCATCACCGTCCGGGTATCATCTGAACTCTGAGAGATGGCTCATGGCGGCCGAGACACCCACCGGGACGTATCTTCTGCTCCTGCAGTCGGAGCAGCCCTGTGAGACGCAGGTCGGCGCGCTGGGGACGGTCCGCCTTGACGCAGGACGGTACGTTTACGTCGGAAGCGCCTTTGGCCCGGGCGGCCTCCCGGCACGGCTGCGTCGGCACCTCGGACCCGTGCCGTCGTCCCCACACTGGCACATCGACTATCTGCGCCGGTGTCTTACGGTCGAGCATGTCCTGTTCTCGACGGACGACGACCGTCACGAATGCGCGTGGGCGGAGGAGGTCCGTTCAACCCCATGGAGCGAGCTGCCGTGCAGCGGGGCCGGAGCGTCTGACTGTACCTGTCCAGCTCATTTCTTCCGCATCGACACGCCGGATGCACGGTTAGTAATGCGAAGCCTTCTGGGCGGCACCGTCCAATCGTTTGATTCCGGTGAACTCCGCTCTTTTCTCGCATGACCTCGCGTCGGTCAAGCGTTTGTCACGAAATAGCCCGAATAGCACGACACCCTTGATGTCTCGCACCTCTCGCCTTCTGGTTGCATGTCTCTGCACACTCCTTGGCGCGACGGCGATGGTCCACGGTCAGCCGGTTGCCGATACGACGATAACCGGCTCCTGGGTGGGCACGCTCACCGTGCCCGACGGCGACTTCCGCGTCGTCTTTCACCTTCGACGCGCGCAGGACGGCGCGCTGACCGGCACCATGGACAGTCCGGACCAGGGGGCGACCGGCATCCGCCTGTCTGAGGTCGTCCGCGATGCCGACACGCTGCGCATCGGTGTTCGCGCTATTGCCGGGCAGTTCGCCGGTGTCATGCAGGACGACCGCCAGTCGATCGACGGTCAGTGGGCACAGGGGCCGGCACGGCTCTCGCTTACGCTCCGTCGCACCGATGCCGTTCCGGGTATTGAGCGGCCGCAGGAGCCGGACGAACCGCTCCCGTACCGCGAACGCATGGTAAACATTCAGACCCGCGACGGGACGCAGCTTGCCGGTACGATCACGCTCCCCCAAGACGGCGGACCACACCCGGCGGTTCTGCTCGTGGCCGGTGCAGGCGCGCAGGATCGCGATGCCTCCGTAGCCGGACATCGCCCCTTCCGCATATGGGCCGACGCGCTGACCCGAGCGGGATTTGCCGTGCTGCGCTACGATGAGCGAGGGGTGGGAGCGTCCGGCGGTACACCGACGGGCCACACGACGGCAGAACTGTCCGTCGATGCAGAAGCTGCTCTGGACGCTCTGGCCGGACACCCGGGTGTCGATGCGTCGCGACTCGCCGTCATCGGGCACAGCGAGGGCGGCACGATCGCGACGATGGTGACCAACCGGGACGATCGTGTGGGGGCTCTCGTCCTGCTGGCGACGCC
This sequence comes from Longibacter sp., assembly GCF_051155795.1. Taxonomy (NCBI): domain Bacteria; kingdom Pseudomonadati; phylum Rhodothermota; class Rhodothermia; order Rhodothermales; family Salisaetaceae; genus Longibacter; species Longibacter sp. The sequence goes on along the minus strand of NZ_DAXETW010000017.1, from coordinate 6,775 downwards.
CGCCCTGTCCGGGGACGAAATTCTGAGCGACCAACTCGACATCCGGGCCGACGCCAACGGCGTAGACGAGCGCACACGGGCCATGCAGCGGGGCACGCAGGACCGCATCTTCGAGGCGATCCGGTCGAATCCCGACTCAAGCCGGATGGCGAGTGAGCTCCGTCGGATCATGATCGACACGCGGGGGATTCAGGGCGAAGATCTCATTCAGCAGGAAATCCAACGCCTGACCGCTCCCTGGCTTCGCGCGTTTATCCGGTACAATCCGGCGCCGGCTCTCCGATCGGTCGACGAGCCGGTTCTCGCCGTGTACGGCACGAAAGACACGCAGCTCAAGCCGGCGAAGAATCGTGAAGCACTTCGGGAAGCGCTCACGCGGAGCGCCTCCCCGGATGTAACGGTGCGCGAAATGGAGGGCCTGAATCACCTTCTTCAGCCGGCAACGTCCGGGCGTCCCGGCGAGTACGGTCGCATAAAATGGACCGTCTCGCCCGAGGTCCTCTCGCTCGTTACCGACTGGCTGCAGAATCAGTCGAAGTAGCCGGCCATTTCTCCCACGCTTACCGCGCCCCTCGTACAAACCGCTTCTGCCATGCCCCACCGTCGCCTTTCCCCGTCCGACTGGTGGGAGCAGTCCCAGCGCGACCTGAGAGCAGCGGAGCACCTCTTGCAGGGCGGCTTTGGTCCTCAGGCGGTCGCCTTCGCCCATCTTGCGGTCGAGAAAGCGCTGAAAGCGGTCGTCCGTGCCTCGACGGGTGAAACGCCGCCGGTGACCCACAACCTGATCGAGCTGGCGAGACGAACCGGTGCGGAATGGCCCGCTGAGGTGGTCGACACGCTCGACAATCTGTCCGGGCTTGACGTCTCGCTTTTGTACGAGCCGGATGCGCTCTTTCGCCGCCGGCTGCCGGAGCGGCAAGGAGATGCCCGGCAGGCCGTCGCCGACGCCCGCGCAATCGTCGACTGGATCCAGCACAACGTCTTGCCCGCATCGGTCGACGGCGATGGGTCATCTACCGAGCACTGAACCCCCCTACGGTAGTGAGGCGCGGGGACGCGGGTTAGCATTGTGCTACGAAAAAACGGCCCGGCCGGAAGCGCTCCGGACGGGCCATCTCGGTAGACGTCCAACATGTGTCGGCAGGGTGCGACTACTCGCTCTGCACCTCGATCCGGTAATCGACCGTGGCTTCGATGAAGCCCTGACTTTCGCTGGTGTTGTTCACGCCGATGACCATAAAGGCAGGGGAGGCGCCAGCCTGAACGGTGGAGGACACGTCCGTATCCGCCACCTCCAGCGGGGTGGAAAGGGTCGACTGCACCGGTTGCTGTGCGGCAATGAGAGGTCCGCCTTCACTATCGCCGAGGTACATCTCGACGTTCTGGACGTAGTCGTACAACTTCGAAGCGGTCGCAGCCGTCGTACCTGCGGAGCGGCTAATGGTGATGCTTGTGACGCGGGCCGACACGACATCGCCCCGGCTGAAGCCGTAACTGGCTATGATCGAACTCAGGTTGTCGCTCCCGGAGGAAACGACGCCGACCTCGTTGTTGACGGCCGTGCTCGGGTTGTATTCGAACTCGTATGTGACGGTCGTCGGCGTGGCTGGATCGTTTAACGTGATCGTGTCATCTGATTCCGTACCGGCGGTGTCGCATGCCGCGAGGATGACGAAGAGGCCAACCAGAGCGATAAGGGGAACGGCGACCGGGCGGAGCTGGCGGGTGCGCATGGGGGAGGGATGGATCATGAAAAAGGGCCGGCGCGTGGATCGACTGCAGAGCGAATCCGCACCGGTACGCGTCGGGAAGAAGTGCAACAAGCGTTCCTCTCCCGTCATGAACACAATGGAGAGGTTGCCTGCACACGGAAAAGCCGCTCCTCACGGCGCAAGAGTAACGGCGGGGAACCAGACCGCGGCGCGGCGAAATAGGAAGTGTCCCCGGTGCGGCGCCATAACCGGTGGAGGACATGCGTCGATAAGCCGACGCGCGCCGCTATCGCGAGGTACGGGTAATCCCTTTCTCGTACATCTGTTTATAATCGCGGATCGCGCGAAAGATCGCACTGGCCAGGTAGGTCTGGCCCCGCTCGCTCTTAAGAAAGCGGGCCTCGGTCGGGTTCGTGAGGAAGCCCAGTTCCACCAGGACCGCAGGCATCGACGCACTCCACAGAACGTAGAACCCGGCCTGGTGTACGCCGCGGCTGCGCCGGTTCACGCGATCCTCGAACTGCGATTCGATCAGCGACGCCAGCTTCTCGCTCTGCCGCATATACGCACTCTGCGCGAGCACCTGGCGAACGAGCGCCTGCTCATCGTAGTCCTCGTACTTCTCGGTGTTTTCCTCGAAGCGGATCACCGAGTTCTCACGCTCCATCACCTTCCGCGCGGCCTCCGTTTTGTGCTGGCCGAGGAAGAAGGTTTCCGTTCCGCGAGCGGAGCGAGACCGAGCCGCATTGATGTGGATGGAGATGAAAAGCTTCGCGCCTGCTCGGTTCGCGATTTTTCCTCGCTCCTCCAGTTCGATGAAGGTGTCATCCGTCCGTGTGTAGACAACGTCGATGCCGAGATTCTCTTCGAGATACCGGCCGAGCTGCTTGGACACCTTTAGCACGATGTCCTTCTCCCGGATGCCATTTGCAGAGGCGCCGGGGTCCTTGCCGCCGTGTCCGGCGTCGATGACGACCTTGTCGAGGCGCCAGCGCTCCCGGGCCTGTTGCGACGCGCCGCCGAGCATGGACGCGGCCGTTGCATTCGATGAAGAGCCCCCGGATGAGCTGGACGACGCCGTTCGTGTTGGGGGCGAGGACTCGGCGGCGCTCCCATCGGACGGCCGGCTTTCGGCGACCGGTGTCGGCACCGGGCGCGGCGCGTCCGTCCCTCCCGGAAATGCCAGATTCAGCAGCACGTCGTTCGAGGCTCGATCGCGATAGGCGTCGGGCTCGACGTCCCGATCGAGGTGGAAGTGAAGGATGACGTGCCCGTCCTGTTGGTCCGTGCTGAATCGCTGGATGGGTCCCTCGGGCGCGTCATGATGAAAGGACGAGGCCAGGGCCGTATTGTAGAGCGTCCACTTCAGCTCGTTCTCACCGACCGACCGGGGCATGCCGTACGCGGCAATCTTCTGCGATGCCTGGACGCGCACGACGTACCCCTGCCCGTCCGAGCGGGCCGAGAAGGAAATGTTCGTAAGCTCCGCGCGAGCGCCCTCGGCGACAGGACCGTTCGTGGACGGCGTGCCGTAAGTATACGGGACCGGCGACATGCCGTACGCGCACACGAGCAGGAGCACTCCCGTAAACAGCCGGGAGATGCAACATGCACCGGGGCGCGGGCGGGAGAAGGCATTCATGACGGGGGCGGCGATCACTCAGCGGCGTGCAGCGGGGACGTCGGGGTCGGCTTCAGCGTGCGTTAAAGTATGCAATGCGGAATAAGCAAAGTAAAGGCGCAGCAGCCGGATTTTCCATTTAGACCCTGGATGAGAATCCCTACGGATGCGCGCGATCAACCAGAAACGCCCGCCGCGGATGCTCCGGGCGGGCGCTGAGCGTGGAGAGCTACACGTCGGAAACGGAGCGGCCGCGCGTCAGTCGGGTTGAGAGATCTCCTCTCCGATGAGTTCTTCGAGACGGCGCTGGATCATCTCGTCGCGCATTTCTTCTCGCTGCTCCAGGCGGCGTTGGAGTTCGTCAATCTGGCGCTGAAGCTGCGCGATCTCATGTCGGCGGTTGTCTTGCTTCAGGTCGAAGATACGATTCAGCGTCGCGCGCAACGTGTCGATTTGCGTTTCCCGCTCCGGGCCATCCGGCAGCAGGCGGATCGTCTTGGCGATTTCTCGCGACTCCATCTCCATCCGTCGCTCCCGCATCAGCTTCTCGTACAGTTCCTGGCTTCGACGGCGCATCTCCTGCATGTACTCCTGGTGAGCCGTCTCCATGCTGCCGGCCGTGCTCGTTGATCGATCGGCGGTCCGCGTCTGCGACTGGGAGGCCGCCGACACCCCGCTTTGCGCTGTACGCTGCGGTCGCTGAAGAATGACGGACGCGTCGTTCTGGCGGCGGACCTCGTCCTCGGAGACGGGTTCAAGCGTGCTTGTCACCGCATAGAGCGACCCGTTGATTTCCACGACCGGCTTTCGAATGCCGAGGAATCGGTACTGTGCTTCGATGCCAGAGACGTCGAGAGACGACGGCAGTTCGTCGGTACCAATGGCTTTGCCGTCGACGTAGACCGTGTTATTGTGGATGGTCAGCGTGCGCGTCTCGGTCTGCGCCTGCGTGGGGGGCGCGGCAGCGAAAACGATGATCAGCGCGAGGCCAAGGAGAAGATGAAAGCGGCTCATGAGATCGGGAGGCGAGAACACAGCGAACCGGAGGAAGGGGAGAGGAGACGTCAGAATCGGAGCGGCGATGCCCGGAACCAGATGGCGGATCACGGTCGGGTCGATTGCGCCGGGATGAATCCCGACCGGTCGTTCCACGAGGTTGGTGGGGCGCTTCGGGCGTTGACCACCTCGAGGCGCCGATGCAAGCGAACCACGTCATCGCCTTCGTCCCATTCGGGCAGGTCGCGGGCGGCCGGGGGAAGCTGGGATTCGGTCTGCGCACTCACCGGCGCGGTCGACGAGGGCTCCTCGGTGTCCAGCTGCCACCATCCGAGAGCGGCAACCAGAACCAGCGCGGCGGCCAGGCTTGCCTGCTGAAGGCGCCGAGAGAGTGCGGATGACGAACGAACCGAACGGCCGACCGGCTGCCGGTCCCGGCGGGCTGCAGGTCCCGACGACGCGGTCGGCTGGGCCGCTTCGGCAGCGGCCTCGGTGATGGCGTCGAGCACGGAGGCGTCCGGTCGAGCCGTCGATTTTCGGTCGAGCAGCTCCTTCACTTCGGCCAGCTCATCGTGTTCGCGGGATAGGGACGGATTGTTGCGGAGACGGCGCCGCAGATCCTCAGGATCGGGCTCCTCTCCGTACAGGTGGCGTACAATGCGTAGCGTTTCGTCCATAAGAGCGGGTTCGGGTCGTCGAACAGCAGGCGGCAGGGGAGTGCGAGAAGACCGCGGCGTTACGAATCCACAGTCGGAGCAAGCGACGTTTTGCCGGAGGCTTCGATCATCTTGCGGAGATTCTTGAGCGCGTAGCGCATACGTCCGAGGGCCGTATTAATGGAGACGTCGGTCATTTCGGCAATCTCCCGGAACGTGAGGTCGGTGGTCTGGCGGAGGAGCAGGACTTCGCGTTGTTCGGGCGCCAGCTTTTCGATGTGCTCGTCGAGCCACTCGCGCTGCTCGGCGCGGTGAAGCTCCTCGTCGGCGTAGGGTGTATCGTCCGGCAGCCGGTCCCAGAACGAGTAGCCGTCCTCTTCATCGGAGGATACATCGGCCCACTTTTTCTGCTTCCGGATGTGGTCGATCGTCGCGTTCCGGGCGATGCGCATGACCCAGCTTTTCCAGTATCCCTGTCGGGTGTAGGAGCCCTTCCGGTCCTGCATCGCATCGATCACGCGCAAGAAGGTCTCCTGGAACAGGTCGTTGGCCAGAGCACGGTCTTTCACCATGCTCATGATGTATCCGAAAATTTGGTCCTGGTAGCGCTCCACGAGCTGGCGGAAGGCACGTTCATCGCCGTCCTCCAGGTAGGCTGCAACCAGTTCTTCGTCGGTGGGAGTCATGCGCGTGTGGGAAGCGCTCGTGATCGATCACCAGACGGTGACGTCGCGTGGGATGATGCGAACGCACCGTCGTCTACGATTATTGTATCGCCCGGGAAATGTTGTCCGTCGGAATGGTCGCTCGCAGAGGTTTGCGTGTAGCAATAATACCCGACGATATCCATTCGTACGCATCCGGGCGGCACGCGTTGACGGGCGCCAACAGGTTTCCGTTCAACGTCGCGTATGTAACGCCGCTGCCTGCGTCGCCTACGTAACACGCACCGGGGACGGTGTGCCTACGTCCCCGCATCGCACGACCTGTAGGAAGCCCCGAAAAACCATGGCATACCTGTATGGAATGGTAGCCACCCATCCGACCCGAGTGGATTGCGAGCTCCTTGAGGCGCATGAACGTCGCATTGTGGATGGTGCTAGGACCGGGCGGACGGTGCCCGCTTGGGGAACCGCCCACGTCCGGGAGGGGCACGTCGCGACCCGACTGCAGCGCACGCCGCAGCCGTACAGTCAGCGGACGCGCTCTTCGGCACAGGATGCCTTCAGCCGCATGGCGCTGACGTGGTGCCCGCGTCCGGGTGTGGGTGGCGAGGTTCTCCAGCCGCTCGTGGAAGGTGCATCCATGGCTGTGATTCGGGTTGCGATCCCGGCGGTCGGCGCTGTGTGTAGCGACATCCGAGGGGCGTTACGCCCCCGGCGACGCGATGCGCTGCAGACGGACGCCCTGGCCGAGCATGTTTTTCAGCTCTTGCTGGAACGCCGCGACCAGATGCCGTCCCGATCGTCGGTGCGAACGCTTCGCGCCGTTGCCTGGAACGTGCTCCGGTGGAGTCGACGCTCCAAGCCGGAGGCGGCCTCCGGGGATGGCATGCAAACCCCGCTGCTGCAGATGCTGTGGAACAGCGGTACCGGTGATGGGCTGGCCGGATGCAGCATCGGCGCATCTCTGTGGTCATTGCTGCGAACTGAACCTCGCGGCTGCGGCATCTGCGGGTCGGTTCACTCGACCCGAACGCTGAACGGGTCGGCGTACCGGTCCCGCGTCTTTGCCACTGAGCCCCTCACCGAAGAAGACTGGGAGACCGTTCCGGAAGGTCGCGTGTTTTC
>NZ_DAXETW010000016.1:0-10584 GCF_051155795.1 Longibacter sp. | reverse complement strand
CCGGTCGGGAGCGCGTCGTTCTTTGCGTCGTCATCCCGCTCCTGTACGGTGCCGCGAACGCTGATGACGTCCTCGCTGCGGAGCTTGCCGGCGGTGTCATAGGCCGCCTCATTCATCTGCGATGAGAAGACAATCTGCGTGAGTCCGTGCCGGTCGCGCAGATCAATAAATACCAGGCCGCCGAGATCGCGACGGGTGTCGACCCAGCCCTTGAGCACGACGGTATCGCCCGAATTATCCGGACGGAGATCACCGCATGTGTGGGTGCGAGAGCCGTGGGTGTCGGCAGCGATAAGGTCGGCGCGAGGCTGTTCGGACATGAGCGAGAGGCGGGGCGAAGCAGTGAGAAAGGTGGGCAGGCAGTACTGCAGGGTACGAGACACAGCCGGAAGAGATCAACGGCTACGTCGGCAGAGGGAGAGCCGGCAGACGGCTCCGTCGTCGAAAAGCACTCCCCGAACGACGTACCGTGCCCCCGGTTCATCCTCATCGTGAATTTAGACACAGAATTAGACAGACTGCAGGTTGTGGCCTACGTTTGTTAACGGTATTATAAACCTGTTACGTACGCAGAGCCGCACGCCGGAGAGGTCCGTTCGTCCGGTGCGGCATGCTGTCTCCGGGTTGCCGGCCCGACGTGGACGCGCCGCATCGGTCGGTCCACGGTTAATCACGTTCCGGTGACCCTGCCCGGCCGTCGCGCCGAGCCGTTCGCCCTTTTTTCTACGCATCCCATCCTCATGGCTTCGAACGACCCATCCTCGACGCCCTCGTCCTCTGCGGCGGGTGCCGACGCATCGACTGCCACGCTCGACACGAGCTTTTTCGGCCACCCCAGCGGTCTGGCGACGCTCTTTTTCACCGAGCTGTGGGAGCGATTCAGCTACTACGGCATGCGGGCCCTGCTCGTGCTGTTCATGGTGGCTGCGGCGGCAGGATCGAATCCTGGACTAGGGTTTGATACGGCGAAAGCGACCGCCGTGTACGGCCTCTACACCTTCTTCGTCTATGTGCTTTCCCTTCCGGGCGGCTGGGTGGCGGACAACATCTGGGGCCAGCGTCGAGCCGTGCTGGTCGGCGGAATCGTGATTGCCGCCGGGCACTTCACCATGGCCGGGCCGCTCATCGGACTGCCGGACATCTCCACCTTCTACCTCGGATTGGCTCTCATCGTCGTCGGGACGGGACTGCTCAAGCCGAACGTGTCCTCGATGGTCGGCGATCTGTATCCCGAGGGCGGGGCGCGACGAGATGCCGGGTTTTCGATCTTCTACATGGGAATCAATATCGGCGCCATTCTCGGTCCCCTCCTCTGCGGATGGCTGGCTGAATCGGGGATGCTGGGCCTTGAAGCGAACTGGCACGCCGGCTTCTCGCTTGCCGGCTTCGGGATGCTCGCGGGCCTGATCTCGTATCAGGTGGGCGCCGATCGCCTCGGAGACGCCGGTCTGCTGGAAACAGATCAGTCGCCGCCGGAGCTGCAGGCGACGAAGCGACGGTTTTACACGGCGGCATTGGCCTTTGCACTGGTCATCGTCGGCGTCGGCTACCTTCTGAGCACGGGGGCGCTCGGCATCACGCTCCAGGAGCTGGCGCAGTACCTCGGTTACCTTGTCGTTGCTATTACCGTGGCCTTCTTCGGCTACATCATCTTCTTCGGTGGTCATAACCGTCAGGAACAGAAACGCCTCGGCGTAATCTTCTGGCTCTTCATTCTCGCAGCGGTCTTCTGGAGCGGCTTTGAACAGGCGGGCTCCTCGCTCAACCTGTTTGCGAAAGAGCTGACGGACCGGGACATCATGGGGACGCTCGTGCCGGCGAGCACGCTGCAGCTGATCAACCCGCTGTTCATCGTGATCTTCGCGCCGATCTTCGGCGGTCTCTGGACGTGGCTCGCCAACCGGAGCAAGAATCCGTCGATCCCGGTGAAATTCGGTCTCGGCCTCTTCGGGCTTGCCGGCGGCTTCTTCGTCCTCTCGTGGGGCGCTGCGAATGCCACCGCGCAGGACCCGGTCACGCCGGCCTGGCTGATCGTGACCTACTTCCTCCACACCTGTGGCGAACTCTGCCTGTCTCCGGTCGGCCTGTCGTCCATGACGAAGCTTGCACCGGAGAACCGCGTCGGTCAGATGATGGGCATCTGGTTCGTTGCCGCCGCGCTCGGCAACCTGTTCGCCGGACTGCTCGCCGGGCAGCTCGAAGCTCTCGCCCCGAGCAACCTCTTTTGGATGGTCGCCTGGATCACCAGCGGCGCCGGCATCATCGCCCTCCTCGCCTCGCCCTTCGTCAAGCCCCTCATGGGCGACGTGGAATAAACGCAGTTCGAAATGCGGAGGGCGAAGGTCGAAATGATCCTCGCGCCTGTATTCTCTGATTGGATGAAAAGGCCTCTCCCGCTCCGGCGGGGAGGCCTTTTCTAATGCGAAATGCGAAGTTTGGAATGCGACGTTTGGAATGCGACGTTTGGAATGCGAAGTGGGCCGCCCATGGAGCTCGGGGAGCGCCTACCCGGTCGGGAAAGATCCAATACACCACCCACAACCAACGACTAACGATTACCCCCTCATTCAACAACGGCAGAATTCTCGGCCAATCAGATGACTTTAACGTAGCGCATCCCGACGTTGCACAGGTCCTTTTGCCTCCCTCACACCTTCACTCCATGGATCGCCTCACCATCGCCCTTCGCCGCCTTCCTCACGCGGACGGACTCGACCTTCCGTCGCACGAAACGGACCTCAGCGCCGGGGCAGACCTCCGCGCGGCGGTGCCGGCGGACGAGCCGGTCGTGCTGCCGTCTGGGACCTGGAAACTGATCCCGACCGGTGTGCAGATCGCGCTGCCGGCCGGGTACGAAGGGCAGGTTCGGCCACGTAGCGGCCTCGCGTACCGGCACGGCGTCACCGTCCTGAACAGCCCGGGCACGATCGACGCCGACTACCGCGGGGAGGTGAAGGTGCTCCTCATCAACCACGGGGAGGACGACTTTACGATCGAACGCGGCGAGCGCATCGCACAGCTCGTCGTCGCCCCGCACGCGAGCGTGGAGTGGACGGAGAAAGATTCTCTCGAAGAAACCGTGCGAGGTGCCGGCGGCTTCGGGTCGACGGGGAAGAAGTAAAAGATCGTGGGTTGTGGGTCGTCGGTTGTTTGTTGGATCGAACCCGTTCGGAAATGCTGTTTCGGTCGGGAGCGATCCGACCGACCACAATCCACGAACCACCTACGAAAGAACGCCGCCTCCACGCATGATGGCTGGAAGCGGCGTTTGTTCACGTCTCAAGATCTGGAATCGTTGTCCGCCTTAGAAGTGCGGCGTGATGCGGAGCCAGATCGCCGGGCCGGAGTTCGCTTCCGGGACGTTTCGAAGCGGCCACGTCACGTCCAGGCGGACGGCGCGGTTGTCGAGCCCGATGCCAAAGCCCGCGGATGGCAGCACATCGTCCATGCGGAACGTGTCTCCTGGCTGGCCGACCCACCCGGCGTCGGCGTGAACCGCGAGGTACACGTCGTCGAGCACGTCATCGACGAGCGTCGCTCCGTCGATAATGAACTCGGTGTTTGCCAGGAGCGAGCGGGTACCGGCGAGTGCGTTCTGCCCGTATCCCCGTACGCTCCCGATTCCGCCGAGATAGAACTGCTTCTGGAGGGGTACCTCCGCCGTCGCGTATCCGCCCTGAAGGCGAAGGGCAAGGCGCGTGTCGTCGGACGTCGGCAGGTAGACGCGTCCGTCGGCGGTGAAGCGATTGTACCGGAGGTCGGCCGTCGGCGTGTCGTCGAGCCAGTCGTCGTGCGTGGATAGACCGTAGCCCAGCTCGGCGCTGACGCGGAGGGCGCCGCCGGTTGGGAGACCGTCGAAGTCGCGCACCTGTCCGGCGTCCAGAGCGAGAATCGCGGCGGTCGTGCGTCCCGCGTCGGCTTGCGGATTGGCGCTGAATCCGTCGCCATCGAATATCGACCACGTCGTACGGGTTCGGAGCGCGTCGTGAAGTTCGGATCGAAGGCCTGCTGTGAGCCGAACCGTTGCGGGAAGGTGCTGCACGGCGTAGACCGTGGCGCCGCGGGCCTGGTAGTAGTGGAAGAAGTCGTGTCCGAAGATCAGACCTCCGAGCGAGTTCTCCAGATACGATGTCTTCCAAGCATCCTCAGTAAATGTGTTGTAGTAGCCTTTTGCACCCAGCTTGAGGGCATGCTGCGGACGACTGTAGAGACGCACCTCTGCACCACCGGTTGCGCGCAGGCGGTTCAGTTCCGTGGCGAAGCCGACCTGCCCGAACGCCCGTGCCCGATCCTCGGATTCAAGGTCGAGCGGCTTCCGTTGCACGCCGATCGTCAGTCCCTCCACGCGGTTGTAGCGGATCGGCGGAGCGTCGCGATCGATGATGGAGGTGCTCTTGTACGGCCAGGCTTCGGTCGATCCGACGTAGTCCGGAGCATGGTGCCGGGCGATCTGGCCGGCGTAGCCCGGGCGGAATCGGCGGTCCCGTTTCCGCGCCTCGTCGTCCGTGTCGGCCTCCGAAGAGTCCGACGCGACGATCACGGGCTCGGACGGTTGGCCCTGAGCCGGGACGGCCGCCCAAAGGAGCATGGCGCTGAGGACGAAGAGAAGGATCGAGAAAAGGTAGGCGGCGGGATACGAGCGGGCGACGGCGTTCATGGAATCCTCGACGTAGGGTGACAGTGATGCGTGAACGAGCCGAAGGGGAGGGGCCGTTGTTTGTGTGCTGGAGAAGCCGCACGCGAGAACCAGAAGGTAACGCAAGAGAAACGGGCATGGCGTGTGACGCGGCGGAGAGCCGTCCGGGAAGGCGAAACGTCGCGGGTCCTCGTGCGTGATCGATCCACGAAGCGGCGTCGCGTCAGACTTAACCACTGGAAATCCTATCCCGAATGACAGATCCCGTCCGCCGATCTCGAGAGGCGCCGGCAAAGATTAATCTGGGCCTTCACGTGCTCCGGAAACGGGAGGACGGATACCACGACATTGAAACCGTCTTCCATCGAATCGACTGGTCGGATGCCGTTTCGGTCGAGCCTGCCGAGACGCTGTCGATGACCTGTTCGGACCCGGATCTGCCCACGGATGAGGGCAATCTGTGCATACAGGCAGCACTGGACCTGCAGGACGCGGCCGGCGTCACCGATGGGGCGAAGATTCACCTGGAGAAGCGGGTCCCGTACGGAGCCGGTCTGGGCGGTGGGTCAAGCGACGCTGCGGCCACCCTGCTGCTGCTGGCCGACCTGTGGCTGACGAAGGACGGTGCAGGTGGACGTCCCGGCGCCGAGGTTCACGCCATGCTGCATAACGTGGCGGCCGGCGTAGGGTCGGATGTAGCGTTTTTCCTGGAAGATGTGCCTTCTGCATACGCGACGGGGAGAGGCGAGAAGATGCGCCCGTTGCGTCCGGACGTCGGTGGATTCGAATTGTCGGCCCCGGTGGTTATCGTCGTGCCGCCGGTGAAGGTGTCAACGCCGGACGCATATCGCCAGATAACGCCGCGAGAGAGCAATCGCCCGGATCTTGCCGATCTGGTTATCGGCGAGGATTACGCACGCTGGCGCCGTGAGCTTACCAATGACTTTGCGGGGCCGATGATGGAGGCGCACCCGGAGATTCGCCGGGCGCATGACCTGCTCGTGGAATTGGGGGCGGACTATGCCTCTCTCTCGGGCTCGGGGTCGGCGGTGTTCGGTGTGTTTACCGATGCGGCCGGTGCCCGTGCGGCCGAGCGCCAGGCGAAGGCGCGCGGGTATCACGTTGGACGGGGATGATCGTTGGCGCGGCGGGATGGCTCTTCTCGTGGAAACCCGCCGTTGGCACGGTGCCCACGTACAGGCAACAAAAAACGCCCCGGGGCCAGTGCCGGCCGGGGCGCTTCATCTTTGGAATGGGTAGGAATGTCAGATGCGGGAGAAGTGCTGGTCGTCTTCCTCCTCGTCATCTCCGCTAACCATGTAGTCGTCCATCGGCACCTCAAGGTAGGCCATCAGCCAGTCCAGCGCCCAGACCTGCTTTTCCATGCCGTCCCAGTCGTAGCCGGTCTGTACGCGATCAGCGACCTGCTCCCAGTCGACCGTCCACTCCTTGTCGATGTGGAAGGAGAACTGATGGTCTTCGGTTTCGAAGTAGATGGCTCCTTCCTCGGGATCGTAAATGGACTCCGCGCCATCGTCCTCTCGCGCCATCTGTGCGCCGAGAACGACGAGCGGGACCTTGAACCGGTAGTCCATCTTGTGGACGCGCTTGGCCTGCCCGTTCAGGTAGTTCGCAAGGGTCACGCATCCATCACTCGACTCCAGGGCAGCCTCCGCGGCCTCCCGCGTTGGCTCATCTGCCTCGATCTTCTCGAGGGCGTCCTGGACGATCGGCCAGATCTTGACCGGTTCGTCGTTCTTGGTGGTGTTCGCCTTACGGGGGATGTCGACAGTGCGCTCTTGAATCTTCACGGGTCTGGGTACGTCAGTTGGGCGGATGCGGCCAGGTCCATCGAATCAGGAGCAGGTTTGCCCCTGGAGCCGCGTATGCGAGATCAATGTGGAAAAACCGTACGTCGGATCAAGGCGAACGGTTCACTTCGATGGGCATCACCGGTGTCGGCTCACCCTGCGGCAGCGACGCGAAGCGGTGGGTTGTTCTGAATGTTACGTTTGGTCCATCGGAATCGTGTCGGAATGCGCCGGCAGATTCCGTCATTGACGGGTCGCTTCGATCTCGTTTTGCAGGTCCAGAGCCGCGCTCACGAGGTCGTCTTCGAGATCCTGGAGTTCGTCGTGCTGGCCGACGTACTGCCGCATGGCGTCTTCGAGATCGGAGTCGCGCGTGACGACCGTCCGGCGCCGCCGCTCGGAGGGATCCACGCTCCGCTCAATCGCCGCCACCTTCTCGGCGCCGGTCAGTGCGTCCCGGATACGGGCAGAATCGATGGCCGTAATCTGCGACTCTTCGACGCGGTACCGGACGCGCACGATGGCGTCTGTGACGTCCTTTTTCTCGATTGCCTGCAGGATGCGCTCGGTCGGGGTCGGTGTGTCCCGGGCGTCGACGTAGACGGCCACGAACGGACGTGCGGGCGTGGCTTGAAATGACATCGACGTCCGTGACGGCATCCCGGGAGCAGCGTCGGGGTCGATGGTTACCAGCACCGACCCTTTCGTCTCGTCCCGCTCCTTGAACGTCACCCGTTCCACGCTGCCGGCATACACCACCGGCGGGTGCCCGTCCGGGTTACGGTTCTGATGCTGGTGAATGTGGCCGAGAGCGACATAATCGATCGGGCTCACGGCCAGTTGCCCGACGGTGAACTTCGGCTCGGACGCGATCAGGCTCGTTCGCTCGGAGCCCGACAGCTCCGCCCCCTGAACCGTGACATGGCCCGCCAGAATGGTCGGTGTTTCTGGAGACAGGCGGACCTCGCCCCCGTCTTGCGTCACGCCCGTCCCTCGAGAGCGGATCTCCTCCGTGCGGCGCTGCACGTAATTCACGTACAACTCTTCGATGAAGGCGCGGAGTTCATCCGGCTTCATCTTGCGGTATTCGTCCCGTGACACGATCTGACTGCGAACGGGCCAGGGGAGGGGGATCAGTTGCAGCGGTCCGCTTTTCGTCTGGATGACCGGCACCTGCTGCGCGGGCTTCGAAAAGAAGTGAACGTCGCCGTCGATGTACTCGAAAATGTCGAGCGACGACGCTCGCCCGAAGGTGACAGGATGGTCGTGGTTGCCGATAATCAGAATGATGGGTATGTCTGCGTCCGCGATCGGCTGCAGGCACTCCGCAAAGATCTTCTGCTGCGTCGGCGTAGGGTCGGCGGTATGGTAGGCGTCGCCGCTGAAGAGGAAGGCATCTACGTCCTCGTTTAGCGCCCGCTGCACGACCGACTCAAAGGACCGCCGTACGTCCAGAAGCCGAGAGTTGAGTCCGGTCGCCGCATCGCGACGGCCGTAGGTTTTGACCCCCAGGTGGATATCGGCGGTATGCAGAACGCGCATTTGATAGTGAACGGTCTTGGTGTGTTGCGGTGGTAGCGCAGGGGCGCGCGCGGAGTCGGTGCTCGACATATCGCTCATCAACGAGGCGCCGTCGGCAAACGCCTCAACGATCCAACGCCTCAACGATCCAACGCCCTACCAACCGAACCGGTCGTCCCGGTTAGGGGCTTCCGTCGTGTCGACGTTGGCTTCTGGGCTGCCGTAGTCTTCTACCATCGGGAACGACGTTTCGGGAAGCCGCACGCTGTCGCTTTCGGCCAGCCCCTTGTAGAAGTCGCCGACGAGAAACAGCGCTGAGTGTGCTCCCTGGCCCCACCAGTTCGTCCGGAACGTGACGCGGCGGTCGTTGAACCCGACCCATGAGCCGGTTACGAGCTCCGGGTGCATGAGCATGAACCAGGTGTCGGCGGATTTCTGCGTGGTTCCGGTTTTTCCCGCAAGGTCGTATTTCCCGAGGCCGAACTGGGTGCGAACGCGGATGCCGGTTCCGTAGTCGATGACCCCGCGCATCATGTCGACGACCGTGTACGCGGTGCGCTCCGAGAGGGCTTCTCGCGGTGTTGGCTGCGCTTCATACAACACGTTGCCGTAGCGATCCTCGATGCGGGTGACGGCCGTTGGCTCATGGTACAGGCCGCCGTTGGCGAGCGTGGAGTATGCGGCCGCCATTTCGAGGAGGGTCACGTCGCTGGTGCCGAGCGCGATCGACGGGACCTCCTGCAGTTCGCTCTGGATGCCCATTCGCCGCGCGTACGTAGCAACCGTGCTCGGGTTGATTTCAAGCACGAGGCGGCTTGTGATCGTGTTCATCGACCGGGCGAGGCCCTGGCTCAGCGTGATGTCCTGATTCGTGGATCCGCCGAAGTTTTGCGGGGTCCAGGTCGTGTCGGCACCGGTATCTTCCCAGACCACCGTACTGTCTTTGAACGTGTCGTAGGGGCTGTACCCGTTGTCGATCGCGGCGGTGTAGGTGAACGGCTTGAACGTCGACCCGGGCTGACGGCGGGCGATCCCGACCTTGTCGTACTTGTCCGTCCGGAAGTCCCGGCCGCCGATCCAGACCTTGACGTGGCCGTTTCGCGGGTCGAGTGACACCACCCCCGATTCGAGCCGCGTGCGGATGTTTCTCAGCGAGTCGACAAAGGTCTCATTCTCCTTCAGCTGGGCGACGGCTTCCTCATCGCCGATCCCCTGGTCACGCAGCGAGGAGTAGCGGTCGGTGGACCGGATCCAGTCGCGGACGACCCCGGATTTCGACTCCCAGAAGTAGCGGAACGGTTCGTAGTCTTCGCCGGGGGTTTTCTCTCGGTAGGGGGCCACGTTCTGCGACAGGAGGGCGCCGGACCGCTCGCTCCACTCATATTCGACAATGCGCTGCAGGTCCTGCATCTGGCGTTCGACGGCGGTCCGCGCGATGGCCTGCATCTCGCTGTCCAGCGTCGTGTAGATGCGTAGACCGTCGGCGTAGAGATCGCGCCCGTTTTGGTCGGCCCAGTCCTCGGCCCAGTTGCGAACGTACTCGGCGAAGTAGGGCGAGAGGCTTGCATACAGCTCCGCGGAGTGGTACTCGGCCTCCACCGGCTCTTCCTTGTACTCGGCGAACGTCTCGGGGGCGAGGAAGCCGCGTTTTACCATCTGCTGCATGACGACGTTGCGTCTCACCCGAGCGTTCTCCGGGTTGCGGACCGGATTGTAGAACGTGGTCGCCTTCAGCAGTCCGATGAGCGTTGCCGCCTGCCTCACCTCCAGGTTCTTGGCGGAGGTGCCGTAATAGGTGCGCGCAGCCGCCTCGATGCCGAACGCGTTGGATCCGAAGCTGACGGTGTTCAGATACATCTCGATGATCTCCGGCTTCGTGTACCGGCGCTCCAGTTCGACGGCTGTGACCATCTCCTTCAGCTTCCGCGAAATCGTCACTTCGCGGCCGACCTTCTCATTGTACAGGTTTCGGGCCAGCTGCTGCGTAATCGTCGACGCGCCGCGGAACGTCCCGGTCATGATATCGGCGACCGCAGCGAGGATCCCACGCATGTCGACCCCCCAGTGCTGGTGGAACCGATGGTCCTCCGTGGCGACGAGGGCGTTGACCGCGGAGGTGGAGATGCTGTCGTACCGCAGCCAGGACCGATTCTGACGAGCATACCGTGCGAGCTCCTCCCCGTCGGCGGTGTACGCGACCGTCGCCAACTGGAAGGTCGGGTTCTCGAGGCTCTGCGTCGACGGAAGGTCGCCGGAGACGGCCCAGATCCATCCGCCCAGGAACAGAACGCCCATCAGCACGGCGCCGACCAGGAGGGACAAGACGAAGGCGGCTTGGCCTTTGCGCGGATCGTCGAACCGGTCGTAGAAATAGCCGCGAACCCCGCCGGGAGACGGGCTGCTTTGTCCGTTCTCCGAGACCTGGTTGTCGCGGACCGTCGGCTCGTTAAAGTACTGGTCGAGTTCTTCTTCCGAGTAAGACCACTCAGACATGAGGCGTGGTTCGTCTTGGAGGAGCCGGAGGGGGCGCGGTAACGAGGCGCTCCCGTGGATTCGTGTCCGGGCTCGGTGAAAAAATGGCGGCTGCAGGTCGACCGGGCGGAGAGACGGAGGAGG
>NZ_DAXETW010000015.1:0-18809 GCF_051155795.1 Longibacter sp. | reverse complement strand
CAGTTCGACCGCATCGCGGGCATCGCCAGCAAGAGTCACAACCTCACACTGCAGCTCTCGGACGCGGCCAAGGACTGGCTGGCCGATCGCGGGTTTGACCCGGCCTTCGGCGCCCGTCCACTCAAGCGGGTGATGCAGCGGCAGGTCTCCAACCAGCTCTCGAAAGAGCTGCTGGACGGCTCCGTCGAGGATGGCGATACCGTTCGAATTGACCTCGCGAAAGCGAACGATCACCTCACGTTCGAGGCCATCCGGGCCGGGACGGAAGAGGCTGCCGAAACCGCAGAACCCGGCGGCGACGGTGCGGTCAGCCTGTAGAACGCACGATGCTATCGGATGGAGTAACCCAAAAGGGGCTGCCGGCAACGGCGGCTCCTTTTTTCGTTATGGCGTTTGGATGTTATGGCGTTGGATTGTTGACGCGTTGGGTCGTTCACCGTTGGACGGGGATTAGGGGCGAATCCGTCTATTCGCTCGCTCATGGTCGTCGTTCCGCCTCACAATCCGACCTGCCAAAACCGACCCACGACACCCAAACACCTGAACTCTGAACGTGCCGTGGCCGGTTCGGTCCTGGCTTTTCGCTATCACTCATAGGACATCCCGTTGCCTCAACCTCTGACCGCCCGTTCATAACATGTATCGATCCGACCCGACGTCCAGGAGATTCATCTCCGCCCGCCCCGCCTGGTTTTTATTCTTATCGGCTGCTCTCGTTTTCGTCGGGATCACCAGCAGCGGGTGTCAGAAGGTTTCTGATATGAAGCAGGCCGCCGAAGACGCGTCAAAAGCACTGGAGCAGGCAGAGCAAGCGGCGAACTCACAGGAAGCCGGCGAGCGTATGGGCGAGGCATTCCAGAAGCTTCGCGAAACGGCCGGGGGTGGCAAGGTTGTTCAGGCCATCGACTTTCGAAAGCTGAAGCCGGTCTTGCCCGCATCCATCGATGGGCTGGAGGCGGGGGACGTCGAAGGCTCTCGCAGCAGTCAGATGGGCATGAGCACGTCGAAGGCCGAAGCCGTGTATCGCGGCGATGGCGAGCGGGTTGCCATCACCGTAACGGACATGGGTTCGATGAGCGGACTGTCTTCTCTATCCAGTCGCATGAGCGCGTGGGCCGAGAGCGAAACCGAGAGCACAACGGGCTACGACCGCGGGACCACGATTGCCGGATACGACGGGCGCGAAAAGTTTCGTTCGTACGATGGTGGGCGGTCGTCGGGACAGTTGAAATTCCTCGTTGCCGATCGCTTTCAGGTGGAGGTTGATGGACGCAATGTGACAATGGACAAGATGAAGGCCGCTGCTCGCTTGGTTGATTTTGACGCACTTGAGGCAATGAAGGACGAGGGCGTAGGCGTCAACGACGGCAAGCAAGAGGAGGTCGCCGACATGTACAAGGAGTTTCGGGAGGCGGAGAAGAGCAAGGCAGCAGCGCCCGAAGCGGGAGAACCGGTGCCCCGAATGCCCGTGGATGCGGCCGAGCTAAAGGCGCTGCTTCCGGAGGCCCTGATCGGCCTGTCACAGTCCGGCTCGCGAAGCAAGACGCAGACGCTCGGGGAGAACGCATCGGTTGTCCGCGCGGAAGCCGATTACGTGGATGGGGAGAGGGAGCTGTCGATACACGTAATCGACTACGTGCAGGTCGTGCCGGAAACGGGGGTCCTTCCAGGAGCGACGTGGATGATGTTCGACGTGAGCAAGGAAAGCGACAGCGGCTACGAAAAGACGACGGAAATTCAGGGGTACCCGGCGAAGGAGACATTCCGGACGACCGGCACGGCGATGCGGGCCGAGATCCAGATGGTCGTGGACAAGCGGTTTTTCGTGGAAGTGGCCGCTCAGAATCTCACGATGGAAGAGGTGAAATCCGCTGTTGCGGCTGTCGGACCCGACCGCCTCGCGAATCTCGCACGAGCGGGTGCGTAGCGATCGGCTCCCGGTATGACCGTCGACGGCAACCGACGGGTCTCCGACGGGTGCAGCACATTCAGTGGAAGCACGCTCGGTCGCCGCGTTCGACTTGTATCGGCCTATCGTGCTACGGGCTCACGTTCGTTCGCGGGGACTCGCATTCGGGTGGTTCGCCAATGATCTTCCCCGAGCATGTCTTCGAGACCGGTGCGCGACTCCTCGAGAAAGGATGTGCCGGCGGCGTCGCCCTGCTGTAGGAGGGCACGTCCCAACCAGCCTTTGGCCTCGTCCAGTCGCCAGGGGGCGCCTCCGGCCCCGGACTCGAAGATCTTCACGGCCCGGCGAAGCAGCGGCTCGGCGTCCCCGGGTCGGCCGTCAAGGACGAGCAGGCTCCCGCGCCCGATCAAAAATTCTCCCATCCTCCGGTGCGTGCCGGAGAATCCGTCTTCAACGATCGGGTGGGCGCGTTCGAACAACGAGTCGGCTTCTTGAAGCGCGCCTCGATCGACAAGAAGCGTGGCGAGGGCCGTCATATCGACCCCGACCTCGCGGTGCGTCTCCCCGAGCAATTGTTGGTCAAGCCGGACGACGCGCCGGTATCGCGACTCCGCCTGCTCGAACCGCCCGGCCTCGTGCAGGGCGCTGGCAAGGTTGAAGAGCGTGACGACAATGCTCGGATGCCGGTCGTGGCCGACGACCTCCGTCTTCTTCTCCAGCACCTCGCGATAGATCGACGCCGCGTTCTCATACTGTCCCTGGCGCTGGTACACGAGGGCCAGGTTGTTCTTCGTGTAGAGCACCGTCAGGCCGTCCGGGTTAACGCGTTCGCGGCGGTCGATAATATCTCGGTAGAGGTTTTCAGCTTCCTCGTACCGCGTTCTTTCGGTGTAAAGCAGCGCGAGGCTGATCTTGAATTTGTCGAGGCGGTCGTTGTCCGGGTCCAGCACCTGCTCACTCTGGCGCACCGCATCCTCGAGGAGCGGCTGTGCCTCTTCCAGGCGGTCTTGCTCGTTGAGAACCGTTCCAAGGCCCTCCTTTGCGTACGCAAGGTCGATGTGGGGCGCCGAATAGTGCTCCTGGCGAATGTCGAGCGCGGTTCGAGCTGCTGTCTCCGCGCGGTCGATGTGCCCGAGTTCGACGAGAACCGATGATGCATTGTGCAGAATGGTCGCATGTTCGGGGCTGCGCGTTCCGTAGACATCCTCGCTCAACGGGAGCAACTGCTGTAGGACCGAGTCGGCCGCTTGAAGGTTGCCGACGGCCTGGATCGTCTCCATCCGTGCGTTCAGAATATTCGTCAGATCGTCGGGGGCTGATCGCCCGGATCGGTCATACGCCTCCTGAGCAAGGCGGAAGAGGGAGTCCGCGGTGGGGTATTCCCCTTTTCGGCGAGCGATTTCTCCGCGCTTGTAAAGCACATGGCTCCGCTCGAGGGGTGACAAGTCATCGATCCGGTTGGCCACGACCTGGGCCTCAGCAATGAGACGGTCCGCCCGTGACGTGTGATTGAGGTCAGCACGAACGTTTGCCAGGACAAGCAGCAGTCGGAGGCGGACCCGGGGAGCGGCATCTAGCTTGGCGACCCGCGCTTCGCCGCGGCTCAGGAGGTCGCGGGCGGAAAGCGTCTCCCCGGCCGTATTGCGGGGTGTGTTTTCATTGAAGAGGTTGGCCAGGAAGTCGGTGACGGTGGTCGCCTGCTGCTCTGCGAGCCGGGCCCGGTCCCGTTCCTGCGTAATCTGCATCGTGTACGCGATCGCACCGGCTGTCAATGTGAGGAGGACGACGGCCGTCGCGAGGATCGGGCGCGCATGTCGGCGGACGAATTTATTGGCACGGTACGACCATTGACCGTCGCGGGCGTGCACGGGCTGATTGTTCAGGAACCGGCGGATATCTGCGGCCATCGCTTCCGCCGATCCGTACCGCTGACCGGGCTCCTTGCGGAGCGCCTTCATCACGATTGCATCGAGATCTCCTCGCAGGGTGCTGCGAAGCGCCGCCGGATGTGTGCGACGGGTTCTACTGATTTCGTCCGGCGCCGCGCGCTCCGTCGATTGGGTGACCGCCGTGCTTGGACGGGTCGGCGTCTCTTCGCATACAGCCTGCTCGATCGCGAAAAGCGACCGTGCGTTCGGGTGATACGGACGCCGACCGGTCAGCAACTCATAGAGCACGACCCCGAGCTGGTAGACATCGGTTGCCGTCGAAATCGACTCACCGCGAATCTGCTCCGGTGCCGCGTATTCCGGCGTCATCCATCGCTCGCCCGTCCGGGTCAGGCCTGTCGCATCGTCCCCGATGATTTTCGCGATGCCGAAGTCGAGAAGTTTGGGCTGCCCGTCTGCCGTAACGAGAACATTCGAGGGCTTGAGATCCCGGTGGACGACGAGGTTCTGGTGGGCATGATGCACGGCGTCAGCCACCGTGACGAACAGCTCAAGTCGGTTTTCGATCGACAGCCGCTGGTCGTCGCAGTATGCGTCCAAAGGTTGCCCCGCGACGTACTCCATGACGAAGTAGGGCTGTCCGTTGGACGTCGCGCCGCCGTCGAAAATGCGAGCCACGCGGGGATGAGTCAGGGCAGCCAGGACCTGCTGCTCGTGCGCAAAGCGATCGAGAACGGCGCCTGCATCCGCCGGCCGAGTCAACAGCTTGATGGCAACCTCCTGGTCGAACGTGTCCGTGCGCTGCGCTCGGTATACAACGCCGGACCCGCCGCGCCCCACTCGCTCCTTCAGCTCGAACGGACCGATCCGTTCGCCGCTTCGGTCGGGAGGAGCGGACGTCGGACGGTCCACCTCATCCAGAAAATCAGCCGCCTTCACCGCTGGGGTCTCGAGAAAGGCGTCGATCTCGTCGAAATGGTCGAGCAGATCAAACACGTGTTCTCGAACCGTCGGATCGTCGGTGACCGACCGGACGAACGCTTCCCGATCCGCCTTCGGACGATCGAGGGCGTCTTCGAAGATCGCCTCGACGAGATTCGAGAAGCGATGGGTGGACATCGTACCGGAAAGCGGTTAGGGGAGAAAGCCGGGCGAATGATCCGACGGGCGGCATCCCGGTGAGGCGTATCGAAGGAAAATGTAGGCCAGGTCTCGTGGTGTCAAGACCGTTACGTTCAGCTCTCGGGACAGCCATGGTAAGAATAGATCAGGCCATCCACCAGATACGAGTCGCGCGATCGGATGCGTGGGAGGCTCCGGATGCTGAAAAGGGCGTGCGAAACGATCGTCTCGCCGCGAATATGTGCGTTCTTTCAGGTTGGATCGTAAAAAATAGCGGTTTCGTGGTGCCGTGGGTGGCGACGCCGAGGGCGGCGTCAAATTTATTGGCGTGTTGATGGCCTCGTTGATGGCCGAGTTGCGCTATCTCGACAGGAGGGCCCCGTGCCGTTCCCTCCGGTTGCTGCTACACGCATCGACCATGTTTGCTGCAAGCCCCCTCCTTAATCTATTGAACGCTATGCCGAACGCTACGAATCTGCTTAGACCTCTTCTCATTCTGGCCTGTCTGTTTACAGGCTGCCTGTATTTCGCCCCCGGTGCACACGCGCAAATCGTGCTCGACGTGAACAGTGTTGCTGATGATGGAGATGCCAATCCCGGTGATGAAATCTGTGCGACCGCTGCAGGCGAATGTACGCTACGGGCAGCATTGAATGAGATTAGTGCAGAGGACATCCAGGACCGATGGGTCGTCGAGTTTGACGAAATTCCGACCACAACGGAAAACGGCCGGCAGGTGGCACGCATCGCGACGGTAAGCGAACTCGACCTGAACGGCTCGAACGTGGAGATTCGTGGCGACAACGCTCCCGGCTGGCAGGCGGGCGATCCGCCGATCGTCTACATCGATGGAAGCACGGCAACCGGCGGCGCGACGGATGGCTTGGAGCTCCGATCGGATGCAGACACCGTATCGGTCATCGGGCTGGGTATCGTGGGCTTCCCGGACGACGGGATCAACCTGATCGGCTCATCGACCGGATCACGTCCCTTCCACGTGGCGATTCAGTACTGTTGGGTCGGCATTGAGCCGAATGGCACCACAAACGGAAACGGATCTGCCTCAGCAGATGAAGGGGCAGGGATTGACCTTGCGAATCCGCGGAACGTGACGATCGGCGCCTCCGGCGTCTCCGGCTTCGCCAGCGACCCGATCAGCAACACAGCCGTGATCTATGCCGATGGCGGAGAGAACGTGATCGGCGGGAATGCGGAAATGGGCATCAACCTGTTCTCGACCGACTCGGTCGATCGCTCGCTCCGGGAAGGCAATGTTGTCATTGCGAATAACTACATCGGGCTGCTGCCGGACGGCACGACGCCTCGCGGGAACGGTACCTTTGGGATCAAGGTCGAGAACACGCGAGACAGCTACATCGGCTACGCAAATGGCAGTCAGGAACGGTTCCCGAATTACATTGCCGGAAATGCGTCCGGCGGCATCTTCATCGATTCTGAGACGATCGAGGTTGTCGCGAACGTGATGGGTACCACCGCCGATGCCACCGCCACGTCCATGTCGCTCGCGCCGGGCCAGGACGGCATTCTGCTACAGAATTCAACCCGCGCTGGCGTCAACAATATTGGCGACATTGCGGGAGACGGAATTGTCGGGCAGTATAATATCATCGGTGGATACGTGTACGGCGTTCGTGCTGGAACGGGCGATGATGCCTCGGGGGCGGATCTAGAAGCAGATCGCGAGTTCATCCGGGAAAACTACTTCGGCGTCTCGCCGGACGGCGCAAGTATCCCGCTCCAGAGTGCAGGGATCTATTCCCAGTTTGCGGATTCGCTGCAGATCGATGGAAATGTGTTTGGCAACATCGGGAGTGGCGGCACCGAGGATGCCGCGATCTCTCTCCCGCAAACGGAGATTGGCAATCACCAGATTGAGAACAATCTGATCGGTGTGCTCGAAGACGGCTCCGCCCAACCGATCAACGGCGACGGGATCTACATGGGAGACCCGGGAGGGTCCGACAGTTTCATCGACAACAACTTTATCGGCAACGCGACCCGCAACGGAATCTACGTATTCGATGTGGCGGATGTCCTCGACGGGCCCGTGATCACCAACAACTCGATTGGCACCACAGTGGGTGGTGCAGACATCGGAAATGGTGATGCGGGCGTTCGATTCGCTAATTCCGTCTCCGGCGTCGTCGGAAGCCGGTCGGATCAGACCGATCCGGACGCAGACGGCAATCTGATCGGCTTTAACGGCGGACCGGGCGTGGCCGTGACCGGCTCGGACTCCCGCGTCGTCATACGGGGCAACACGTTCCGCGACAACGGCGGTCCGATGATCGATCTCGGCGACGACGGCATCACGGCGAACGACCCCTCCAACGGCGATGCCGACACCGGCCCGAACAAATTGTTAAATACGCCGGAAGTCGTCAGCTTCGACTGTCAGCCGGGACTCTCAGAAGATGACCTGACGCTGACGTACCGCGTGCGCACCACGGACGGGAACGCTGCGTTCGATGAAGACGACGGCATCCTCATCGACCTGTACGCCGGCAGTGATCCAGACAATGTCGACACGTACCTGACGACGGATACGTATCTGAACGGCTTCACAAACCAGACCGTCGTTACCTCCGCGCCGAATCTCTGCGAACAGTATCTTTTCCTGACGACCACGGACGACTTGACGTTCACCGGTTCTCTCCAGGAAGATCGCAGCACGAGTGAGTTTACGAGTCCCGCGGAGCAGCTTCCGGTCGAACTCGCCTCGTTCGATGTGCTCCCCACCGGCGACCGGGGCGTGCAGTTGACGTGGAAAACGGTATCGGAAGAAAACAACGACCGTTTCGAAATTGAGCATCGGGCGCCGGAGGCGACCGAGTTTGCAGCCGCAGGTACGATTCAGGGCGCCGGGACGACGACCGAGCCGCAGCGCTACGAGTTTTCGATGAGCGCATTGGACGTTGGCACGCACACGTTCCGCCTCCGCCAGGTCGACGTGGATGGTACCAACACCGTGTTGGATGAGCGGCAGGTGCAGGTGCGTCTGGCCACGGCCTTCGAACTCACGATCGGGCCGAATCCGGTCCGCACGTCCGCCCGGGGCACACTCGTGTTGCGGGAGGCGCAGACGGTCCGGGCGACGGTGTACGACGTCCTTGGGCGAGTCGTGCAGACGGTCCACGACGGGCCGATGACGTCCGGGAAGAATGAGCTGACGCTGGATGCGTCGACCCTCGGAAGCGGCCGGTACTTCCTTCGAATTCAAGGGGATGCCTTCTCGACGACCGAATCGATCACTGTCGTACGCTGAGTCCGACGGTTCCTTTGGACGCGACGGCGGCAGCCCCGGATCGTGACTCCGGAGCTGCCGCTTTTCGCTGGGCCTCTAATAAAATGCGCCAATCGCGCGGATCAGGCAACGACGCCGGCAGACGTGTCGACTGGAGCTGCGCCGATCCATTCCCACGCGTCGGCTTCGTCCTCGAGATCGAAGTGCCGCACCTCCATCGCCATGAGCGGGTTCAGGAGCGAGGCAATCCCCGCCATCCAGTCAGGCCCGCCGACGAGGGCGTACGCCCCGACGTGTTGCAGTGCGCGGAGCTTCATTTTGACGATGTTTTGCGTGAAAACGCTGGGCCGGAGGCCGTAGTGTTCGACGCGGAGAAGCAGCCGGACGGTACCATGGCGTGCGTACGCGGCGTCGAGGTCATCGGCGAGCAAGCGGATGTCGGCAGCGCGAAGCGGGCCGGTCAGGGCGAAGGCCCGGACCGAGTCCCGATTGGTCTCGACGCGATGAAGGTTGGGCATCGGTAATTCAACGTCTTCCGAGGCCCAGTCCAGTCCCTGCGTCCGATGCTCGGGATCGAAGACGCGAATGTCCATGCCCGGCAGGATGCGATTCTCCCACGAGGCGACGACATCGATCCATCGGGCGCGCGTGACAATGGCGACACGCCGGATGCGTGTCAGGTCGCGGATGTGCTTCAGACTGTATCGCAGGTCGTCGAGCAGGGCCGCGAGCGTCAGACGCTCCAGTCCGCGCAGATCGAGGTACATCGCAATCGACTCATTCTGTTCGAGTCGTTCGTCAATGCGGTCGGTAACCGTTTTTAGCTCGCCCGCATCAACCGTCTGGTCCACTTTGATGGCGATGACATCGTCAGGTGCTGCAAGAAACTTGATCATATCGATCACCGAAAGTCCAGTCCGGGAGGCATGGACCCGAAAGGTCCGACAGAGGCGTTCATGAAGCTGTATGTCCAGGTCTGAACCGCCCGTCAGGGTGCCCCTCGACCGTTCGTGGGGGAAATCATCCTTTCGAATGGCGAAGGAGAGAGGCTCGGGGTTTGGGGTGTGCGGGCTGTGCAAGGACGGATGAACGGAAAACACGTTCGGGTGGTAGCGTGTGGTGGGTCGGATACGGTGGGTCGGATACGGTGGGTCGGATTCGGTCCGACGGACGGCGATCGCAGTCGAAACGACGAGGCCAACTCCCACTCCCGGCCCAGCCGTCAACGCGTCAACGGTCAACGCGTCAACGGTCAACGATCCAACGGTCAACGATCCAACGGTCAACGATCCAACGGTCAACGAATCAACGGTCAACGAATCAACGGTCAACGAATCAACGGTCAACGAATCAACGCCGGGCCATCCGCGCCGCCGGTTCCAATGAGATGCCGGATCGGCGCCCGCCAACATGTGCCAGGCGGGCAGAAGGGCGTTTTCCAAATCTCCAATCCTCACCCTCCTTTCTGCATCACGAAGATCCTCGGGTGCAGGCCGCCCACCTGGACGCGGCGGACGTGGCGGACATCGAAGGAGACGCTGCCGGCGGCGGTGACGTCCTGGAGCGCACCGCTGAAGGGGCCGGGTTTGAGAACGAGGACGACAAACCAGCCACCCGCCGGTAGGGCGCCGTGCACGGCGAGGAGGAGTTTACCGTAGAAGGAGACGAGGTCGAGCCCGGCCCCGAGGCGCTTCCCGAACGGAGGGTTCGTGACGACGAGGTCGGGTGGCGTCTGGAACTGGTCCGGGAGCGCCAACGCATCGCCCGCTCTGATGTGAATGCGGTTCTCCAGCGATTCGGCGGCGACGTTTCTCCGGGCCCCCTCGACCACCTCAGCACTCCGGTCGATGCCGACGATCGTTGCGTCCGGCCAGTACCGCGCGGCCTCGATCGGAATCGTGCCGCTGCCGCAGAACGGATCGACCACCAGGCCAGGCGGGTCCGTCAGGTGAGGGAGTCGAAGCAGGGCGTAGGCGACGTTCGGGCTCAGAGCGGCCGGAGGTTGAAAGACGCGGTGCTGCCGCTTGCTGAGGGCAGAGTCGGTGATCTGCGTGCTCACGCGCACCCGGTTTTCGCGGACGTCCACGCGCACCTCAAGGTCAAAGTCCTCCAGGTCGACGTCCGTGCCGTAGCGGTCAACAAGCCCCGCCCCGGCGGCGCGCATGACGTCTACACTGGTGAACTCGTGGTCGCCTCGTCGTAGCGTGGACACCCGAAATGAGGAGGCGTCGGCCATGCCCGGAACGTCGTGATCAGACAGGACCGAGCGGATCGCTGTCATCGGATCTGTTTCCGGGAGGTCGAACGTGTACTCTGGTGACAGGATGTGGTGAATCGATCGGAGGGACCGGGCGAGCTCCAGCACGACGTCCCGTGACGCCTCGGCGACGACATGCGTGTAGCTGGTCATACCGTCCGGGGTGGCCTGAGACACGGCCACGGAGACGCCGGCCGCACGGGCCGCGTCCTCGAACTCCTGCGCGGTGATATCCTCGAGCCCCTGATTCGTCGTCAGGAGCAGCGGCGTCCGATGGGGGCTGCGGAGGATGCGAACGGAAGCCATTGGTTTAGTGTGACGATCGGCAGCGCGGCGACACCGGGCGCACGAGGCCCTCGTGCGCCCGGTGTCGGATCTAAAAGTAGACGGTAGCGCGCACAACACCCGCAGTGGTTACGACCGTGTTGTCGCCGGTCAGAATCTCCAGCCGTCCTTCGACCGAGAAGCTAAAACCGTTGGCGAGGAAGTACTCCGCACCGCCGAATCCGGAGAGCACAAGGTCGGAATCGCCGTCGGCCGGGCCGGGCGGCTCGATGCTGAGGATGCGGAGTCCGGGTCCGGCGTAGGGGGCGACCCGTCCCTGACGAAAGAAGAAGCGGCCGTCGGCCCCCACGGAGAGGGCATCCTGGCCGTTTTCGCGCGAGATGAAGCCGAGCTCAGGCGCGAGAACAAACTGGTCGGTGAGCCAGATGGGTAGCGAGACGGTGCCCGGGACGGTGAACGTGTTCGGAGAATCCTTGAGGCCAGCCGAGATTCCGACCGTTGTCGGGGAAGGTGTGGACTGCGCGAACGTGGAGGGGGTGATAAGAAGCAGGGACAGACCCGCAATCAATGCGGCAACGATGCGTCGATTCATAAGGCAAAAAGGGATCGATAAACGGGATGGAAAGGACGGCCATGCGACGCCTCTCCGACGGGAAGGGCTCGGTGCGGTTTCCTCTGCTCGCGGCGTCCACCTGTCTTCCCTGACGATCGAGACGCCTACGCGTCGGGCTGTTGGCCCTGCTGGAGCGTGGCCTGGATCTGCCGGGCGGCGTCTCGCTGACCCACCGCCATGTAGATTTTCGAGAGTGCGTTGCCGGCCGACGTTGTGCGCCAGTCGTCTGCCCCGAAGCGCTCGTTCATCACGCGGAAGCTTCGCTGAAGAGGGGGTATGGCGTCGCGGACGCGTCCCTGCTGGGCCCAGATCACGCCTCGAACCCCTTCGGCGGCGGTGATCTGCCAGTGGTCGGGCGGAAGCACGGCCTTCAGCACGTCGATGCCCTCATTGATTAGGGGTTCGGCCTCCTGCGTCTTTCCCCGGTCGGCGAGCAGCCAGCTCAGCCGAACACACGACGATGCAATGTGCGGGTGGTTTGCCGTAAGCAGCGATCGGCGCATGTCCAGGCCCCGGCGGTAGTACCGCTCGGCCTTGTCCAGCGAGTCCAGCCGGTGGTAGGTGAGGGCGGTGCGGGTGTAGGCGTTTGCAAGGGCGACGCTCTCCTCTCCTTCTTCTTCGATGTACTTGTCGATGGCAAGGAGATGGGTCTCGAGGGCCTCCTTGTGCCGGCCCTGCATCTGGAGGGTGCTGGCGAGGTTGTGGTAGGCATCGGCAGGCACGACCCTATCCGCCGCCTGGTAAATCTCCAGGTTTTTCCGGTAGAGCGACACGGACTCGGCATAGTTTCCCCATTCCCCGTTTACGATGGCCCGGCCGGAGCGCGGCCCGATCGTTCGCGGGTCGTTGGCGCCGTAGGCGTCGACGAGCCGGTTGAGGGCTACCGCATGCAGGGAGTCGGCGGTCTTGTAGCGGGCCTGCCGGAACAGCGACCGGGCAAGCGCGCTTTCCGTCGCCGCGAGTTCATGCGGTGCTACGTCCGGGTTCTGGTGCCGCGTTTGGAGGGCGTCGTACAGCATCGAGTCGGCCTGCGGGTAGCGTCCCATGCTGGCGTACACGTCGCCGATGACCGTCTCGACCTCGGCCTGGACCAGGGGCTGACCGGCAAGGTCGGACCGAATGCGGCTGGCTCCACGATCGACGACCTCGCGAACGGTCATGCGCTCGGATGATCCGGCCGAGAACGGATTTGAGGCTTCAAACAGGCTCGTGATGAAGGACGTCACGGCCTCCGCCTTGTCGCGCTCAGCCGCGATCTGCCGGGCCTGGTACGTGACCGTGATCGCGTACCCGATCAACAGGACAACGAACAGGCTGGCGGCGACAACGGCGGATCGATTTCGTTCAAGCAGCTTCTGCACCCGATACCGCAAGGTACCCCGCCGTGCACGGACGGGCTGGTTGGAGCGGAATCGCTGAAGGTCCTCCGCCAGGGCGTCGGCGGTTCGGTATCGGTCCGAGGGCGCTTTGCGGAGGGAGTGGAGGATGATGGAGTCCAGGTCGCCGCGGAGACGGCGTCGTAGCTGAACCGGGCTGAGCTGTCGGACGGTGCTGACGTCTTCCGGCGTCACGGTCTGCTGCTCGCTCGGCGGCCCGATGTCGCGGGTCTGAAGCACGATCGTGCTGGGACGCGTCGGGTCCGCCTCGCAGACGGCTTGCACGATGTCGTAGGCCGAGCGCTGATTGAGTTGATATGGACGGTGACCGGTCAGAAGCTCGTAAAGAAGCACGCCCAGCGCATAGACGTCCGTTGCCGTTGTGATGGCGTCGCCCCGCACCTGCTCGGGAGCGGCATACTCGGGCGTCATGAGGTGAAAACCCGTACGCGTGGAGGGAGCGTTTACGAGGTCGCGATGCGTCGACGCCTCCAGCACCTTGGCGATCCCGAAGTCAAGCAGCTTCACCGTCCCGTCCGACGTGACGAGGATATTGTTTGGCTTCAGGTCGCGGTGGACGATCAGGTTCTGGTGGGCATGCTGGACCGCCCCGGCCACCTTTTGAAACAGGTCGATGCGCGCGTCGAGCGACAGCTTTTCTTCGTCGGAGTATGTCGTGATGGGCCGGCCCTCAACATACTCCATGACCAGGTAGGGGCGCCCGTCCTCGGTCGTCCCCCCGTCCAGGACGCGCGCTATGTTCGGGTGGTGCAGGGAGGCGAGAATCTGCCGTTCGGCTCGGAAACGCTCCACCGCGTCGCGGTCCCGGAGGCGACGCATGAGCTTGATCGCCACCTCTTGCTCGAAGGAGCCGTCATCGCGCTGGGCGCAGTACACGGTACTCATCCCGCCCCGTCCGATCTCCCCGTCGACGCGGAACGGCCCGAGGCGCGTTCCCGGGTCGATTCCGGCGTCCAGATCTCGATCCGAGCCCAGCGCATCCGCGATGTCGCCCGCGAGCCGGTCCCTCCACTCGATCGTGTCGACGTCGTCGAGGAGGTCGGCGGCGTGAGCGGCCGCGTCCCGGTTCAGAAAATCCATCTCGGTGTCCTCAGCCAGGAGCGACCGGACCTCCTCGCGCAGGTCGGGGTCGTCGCAGATGTCGTCGAGCACCGACGTCGGGTCGTCGGGGTTACGGTCGAGCGCTTCATCGAGAACAGCGTTGATTTCGGTCCAGCGCTCGGGTGACATGCTCATAAAAGACGGGGTCAACGACCGACGGGTCAGGGAGAAAGCAGCGTCCGGCTGAGAGATGCAGGACGGAAGATGGTGGCATGAGAAGGGCCGGGGGCCACGGACGCACGCTCAGGATGCGACATCGATGCGCCACCGGCCGGAGAGGGGGGCGACGGGGCGTGCTCAGTCTTCCTCTTTGAGTGCACGGGCGAGCCATAGCTTTGCCTTTCGCCAGTCTCGTCGAACCGTTCGGGCGGAGACGTCCAAGAGTTCTGCGATCTCTTTTTCCTTCATCCCCCCGAAGAACCGGTATTCGACGACGCGGGCAAGGCGATCGTCGACGGACTCCAGCTGGTCCAGAGCCTGATCCAGCGCGATGAAAAGATCCGCCGAGCCACTGGTTCCGCCCACGCTCACGTCTTCCAGATTGAGGTGAGGGGCGTCGCCACCGCGCTTCTGCGCCTTCTTTCGCCGGGCGTAATCCACGAGGATATTGCGCATCACGCGGGATGCCATCGCGAAGAAGTGCAGGCGACTTTGCCACTCGACCTGTGTCTGGTCAATCAGACGGAGGTAGCACTCATGAACCAGAGCCGTGGTGCCGAGCGTGTGGCCTGACCGTTCGCCGAGGAGGCGGCGATGGGCGACCTGGCGGAGCTCCTGATACACTTCTTCCCAGAGCTTGTCGCCAGCGGCACGGTCACCGTTCTGGTACCGCCCGAGAAGAGTCGTAACATCTGCTGTCGTCGCCATGGGGGAGGGGGGAGCCATCGTCGAGGACCGGTATGCGATGCACGAAATTCGAGAAGGCCTGCAGGTAGCGCGTCGGAGCATGCCCGTAGCGTCCGCCCGTGGAGCGCACCTGCCGCTGGTACGCGAGGGACGCACGTGCACAGGGGAAGCCGCGTTCACAGGGGGACGCGTAACGAACGGATGGCGGCAATCCGGATGGCAGCAGTGTCGGCCCGGCCTGTGGAGCCGGGGACTCCGTCCGCGTAGGCCCGATGACGCCCTGCCTGACACCCTTTGCGCTCATTCTGTGATACGACAGCGCAGCCACGATGCCGACAGCGGGTGCCGGGATGTGGTTGCTGGCTCTTCATTCGAGATCGTTCCTAGGTCTATGCCTAGGTCTATGACAGACACAACGGAAAACGACGCACCCGCACCGCCTTCTGTATGCTCCACATAGATCTAGACGACCTCTGGATATCATCCGTTACATTACGAACATTCGCGTGGGTTGCGGGGACTGAACCCGTGGTAATACATCAGGATACACCTGTTGTTACACGAATGCAATGCCGCCGCACGCTGGAGGAGCCAATTAATGGCTACGAAAAGCGGATGATCGCAGGTGAGCCGCGAGGGCGACCGACACGTTTTGGCGCTGATTTTCCGTGCCACCCGTCGTTCATCGTCTGAGGCACGGCGTTCGCACGTACGGATCGTGAACCTGACGCCAAGATTTCGGAAAGGGTCGTTCTCGCCGGTCAGAAGTTGAAAAGTGCGGCCTTCTCAACTTTATTGGGACGATATGCCGGACTGCTCGCCTCTCGTTCTCCGGCGGCTGTGTCGCTGTGTTCGCCCCGCCTGATGCCCTCCCTACATGTATCTCAGTAAACTCGAACTGCACGGCTTCAAAAGCTTCGCGGAGCCGACGACCCTGGCTTACGATCCCGGTGTGACGGCGATCGTCGGCCCCAACGGATGCGGAAAGTCCAACATCGTGGATGCCGTCCGCTGGGTGATCGGGGAGCAGCGACCGACCGTCCTCCGATCTGAAAAGATGGAGAACGTCATCTTCAACGGCACAGCCGACCGCCGTCCGCTGGGGATGGCCGAAGTGCAGTTGACCATCGAAAACAATCGCGGCGTCCTGCCGACGGAGTACTCGGAAGTAACGATCGGTCGGCGACTGTTTCGAGACGGGAAGTCGGAGTACCTGATGAACGGGACGCAGTGCCGGCTGAAGGACATCACCAGCCTGTTCATGGACACGGGCATGGGCGCGGACGCGTACTCGGTCATCGAGCTGAAGATGATCGATGAGATTCTGTCGGGCTCGACCGAGGACCGCCGCCGCATGTTTGAGGAGGCGGCCGGGATCACGCGTTACAAGATGCGCCGGCGTCAGGCGCTTCGGAAGCTGGACAACACGCAGACGGATCTCGACCGCATCCGCGACCTGACGGATGAGATCGGATCGCAGGTCCGCCGCCTGAAGAAGCAGGCAAAGAAGGCGTCCAAGTACAACCAGTTCACGGAACGGCTCCACGAACTGGAGCTGATTTTGGCACAGGTCGAAGTGTCGCGACTGACCTCGCAGCGCCGCACGTTGCAGGAGGAGCAGGAGAAGCAGGAGCGGCGCAACGCAGAGCTTGCCGACCGAGAAGAGACGGCGGAGGGGCGGTTGGCCGAACTGCGCACGACACTGCAGCAGCGCGAAGAAGCTCTTCAGAACCGTCGCGAGGCGCTGCAGGAGCACCGTACGACGGTGCGGGATATGGAGTCGGAGCAACGCCTGCAGCGGGAGCGCCTCGACCGGGCCCGCCGTGACCGAAACCGCGCTCAAGAGGCGCAGGCGGAAGCGACGGAACGACGGGCGGCACTCGTTGAGGATGTTGACCGCCTTGAGGACACGCTCGAAAAGGCCCGTCCTGCTCTCGAAGAGGCCGAGAATGCACTGTCGGACGCACGGGACAGCCGCGACGCGTCCAAGCACCGAGCCGAGGAGCTGCGCGAACGCGTTCGAACCCTTCGGAGCAAGGCGCAGTCCGCTGAGCAAACGTTGTCGGAACGTCGCCGCGAACTGGACCGGCTGACCAACCGACTCGACCTGCTCGAGGAAGAACGGGACCGCGCCCGCGACCAGGCGGGGGAGCTACAGTCGGACGTCGATGTGCTGGACACGCGGGTCGAGCGCGCCGAAGCCGCCCGCGCGGAAGCCGAACGCCGCCGGGATGAGGCCGAGCGCGCCGTGCTCGCGATCCAGGATGAAAAGGATGCCGCCCGCGACGACCTCGACGACGCCCGTGAGACGCTCCGGGACGTCGAACGGCGTCGGGACGCGGCGGCGGCCGAGGTAGAACTCCTCGAAGGCCTCGTGTCGAGTTACGACGAGTTTTCCGACGCCGTACAGTTTCTGGCTACAGAGGGCCCGATCGACGATCTGCAGACCGTAGCGGACGTGCTCGCATGCGACGAGGATGTCCGGGTCGCTCTCGACGCGGCGCTCGGGGATCTCGCGTCCTGCGTGGTCGTCGGCTCGGACGCTGACGCGCGTTCGGCAATTCAGCGGCTGCGCGAGGCCGGGAAGGGGCAGGCCACCTTCCTCGTACTGGATCGCCTGCCCACGCCCATCCCGAATGGCAACGCGCCGGTTGGGACGCGGCCGCTTCGACACTCGGTTCGCACCGCGGACGCCCGGTACGACCGGCTCGCGGACGTGCTGCTACACGGCTGCTACCTCGCCGAAACCCTCGATAACGCATCCGACGCCACCGATGCGATCGACGGTGCCGACCGGATCTTCGTTCCGACGGGCGAATGGATCGACGCGCGTGGCGTGATGAAGGGCGGCAGCAAGCAGGATAATACCTCACCCGTCGCAAGCCGGCTCGGCCGCCGCGAGCAGCTGGAGCGTGCTGAAGAGCAACTGGCCGACCTCGAGGCGGAGGTTGAGTATCAGCAGTCGGTCGTGGACGATGCAAAGGACAGTCTGCAGTCGATTCGCGTCGAACCGACGGAGGACGCGCTGACGGAGGCCGAGAACGCCCTCTCCGAAGCCGACAGCCGACTCGACCGGGTACGTTACGAGCGAGAATCCATCGACGAGCGGCAGGATGAGCTGAGTGAGCGTCTGGAAGAGCTGTCGAATGAGCTGGACGACGGGAGCGACCGGGTCGACGCCCTCCGCGAAGAGGTAGACCGTGCGGCCGAAGAAGTGGACCGGCTTCGCAGCCGGCGAGCCGACGCCGAGGAGGCTCTCGACGAGGCGGAACAGGCGGAGCGCAACGCCGTCGACGCGTTCTCCGAGGCCAACGTGGCGGCCGTGGAGGCGCGAAACCGCGTTCAGAACCTCGAACGGGAGCTGGAACGGACGCGCGAGCAGATCGAGGACATCGATCGCCAGACGGAACGGCGAACGGAGGAGATTGCTCAGCTTCGCGACACCATTGAGTCGGCGATGGATGCGCAGTCCAACCTCGACGAAAACATCGAGGCAGCGCGCGCCGAACGGAATGAACGCGAGGCGGAGGTCGAGCAGGCCGAAGACGAACTCGGGGCGACGAAGAAGCAGATCAACGACGTAGAGAAACGCCTACGCGAAATCCGCCAGGAGCGGGAGGCAGCAGTCAAGGCCGAGAACCAGGCTGCTGTGCGACTCGCAGAAATCGGGACACGCATGCAAGACCTACTCGAAAGCGTCGACGAGGACTACGAGCGGGACCTGGCAACCCATCCCGTCGACGTGCCGGACGACCTCGACATAAAAGAGGCAGAGAACGAGGTGCAGAGCCTCCGCCGCAAGATCAAACGCCTGGGCAACGTGAATCCGCTGGCCCTCGAGGAGTACGAGGAAGAAAAAGAGCGCCTGGACTTTCTCACCGAGCAGCGCGAGGACCTGGAGGAGGCAGAAGAAACGCTGCTCGAAACGATCGAAGAGATCAATTCAACGGCTGCCGAACGCTTCTTCGAGACGTTCGGCCAGATCAA
This sequence comes from Longibacter sp., assembly GCF_051155795.1. Classification (NCBI taxonomy): domain Bacteria; kingdom Pseudomonadati; phylum Rhodothermota; class Rhodothermia; order Rhodothermales; family Salisaetaceae; genus Longibacter; species Longibacter sp. Next base: position 138 of record NZ_DAXETW010000015.1, on the reverse strand, counting down.
GGAGAGCTTCTCCAAAATCTTTACCGAGCTGTTCGGGGCCGGTGCGTCGGCGGAGTTGAAGCTGGAAGAGCCGGACAACCCGCTGGACACAGCCATTGACGTCATCGCCCAGCCAAAGGGCAAGCGCCCGGTCACGCT